>CAIWEX010000505.1 GCA_903911795.1 uncultured Schlesneria sp. | reverse complement strand
GGACTTTTCGCGCCAGTCCTTGTTCAGGTTTTCCTTCTTCTTCTTGAGCTTGTCAGCTTGATCACGCAGTGACGCCGCTTTCTCGAAGTCCTGATTTGCGACCGCCTCTTCCTTTTGGGTATTCAGGCGTTCGATTTCCTCTTCGATTTCTTTCAGATCGGGCGGACGGACCATCGACTTCAACCGGACACGAGCACCCGATTCGTCGATAACGTCAATCGCCTTGTCTGGCAGGCAGCGAGCCGTGATGTAGCGTGTCGAAAGTTCGACAGCCTTGGCGAGCGCGTCATCAGTGATCTGTACCCGGTGATGCTGTTCGTAGCGATCACGCAGGCCTTTGAGGATCTCGATCGTTTGTGCTGGCGATGGAGGCTCAACGACGACTGTCTGGAATCGTCGTTCCAGAGCACCGTCCTTTTCAATGTACTTGCGATATTCGTCCAGTGTCGTGGCCCCGATGCACTGGATTTCGCCACGGCTCAGTGCAGGCTTCAGGACGTTCGAGGCATCGATCGCCCCTTCCGCACCCCCGGCACCGACCAGCGTATGCAGTTCGTCGATGAACAGAATCGTGTTTTTGGCACGCTTCACTTCGTTCATCACCGCCTTGATACGTTCTTCGAACTGACCGCGGTACTTGGTTCCGGCGACCATCATCGCCAGATCCAGCACAACGATCCGCTTGTCACGCAGCAGTTCGGGGACTTCACCGTTGATCACCATCGTGGCAAAGCCCTCGACGATGGCGGTCTTTCCCACACCTGCTTCACCGAGCAGAACCGGATTGTTCTTCTGGCGTCGGCAGAGGATCTGGATGACTCGTTCGATTTCGTTGGAACGGCCGATGACGGGATCGAGTTTCCCCTGGCGAGCGAGTTCCGTGAGGTCACGACCGAAACTGTCGAGTGCCGGAGTCTTGCTCTTGCCAGCCTTGCCTGATGCGGTCGCCTGACCGGCACCAGCACGCTCGGAAGTCCCTTCGCCACCTTCCATCCCGTGGCCGAGCAGATTCAGAACTTCTTCGCGGACGTCTTCCAGCTTCAGCCCCAGATTCATTAGGACCTGAGCGGCGACCCCTTCCTGTTCCCGGATCAGGCCGAGCAGCAGGTGTTCGGTACCGACGTAGTTATGGTTGAGGTTGCGGGCCTCTTCCATCGCATACTCGATGACCTTCTTGGCGCGAGGTGTCTGGGGAAGTTTGCCCATCGTGACCATGTCGGGTCCCGATTGGACAATCTTTTCGACTTCCAGACGGATCTTGCGCAGGTCGACCTCGAGGTTCTTCAACACATTGGCGGCAACGCCGGATCCCTCTTTGACGAGGCCGAGCAGGATATGCTCGGTACCAATGTATTCGTGATTGAACCGCTGGGCTTCCTGATTGGCCAGTTGCATCACTTTGCGGGCGCGATCGGTGAATCGCTCGTACATTCCGAAGCCTCCGGGGATTCCAGGGGGGTGGGGCAGCCCACCGTAAATAAGTCTCTAAATTTTGCCGTCTCGTCCGGTCACATCCAAACGCCGTTTCCAGTCTTCAAGGATACGTCATGTCTTGAAGTGATGACTTGATTGTCTTGCGAAACTGCTTCAGACAATCGGGTTGCCCGCGTAATCGTCACCACCACTACAACGCATTCCACCAGTAAAACTGAATCCAGCGCCTTCACCGGCACTTCATTCTCCGCGCCGATTCTAGTAGCGTGTCTGCTTGAGGGCAAGGAGTCGACCCCACAGACTGCGCCTAACTCGATACGGCGTTCCAGCTTGATTCGTGGAAAGAATGTTTCTACGCCAGCCGACCACCAATCGCAAGACGCCAAAAAACTGGAATCCCGACGTATGAATCGCGATCACACGCCGGTCAAACAAGGGCAGAAACGATGTCTGTAATTCCTTTGGCTGCTTGGAGAATTCTCGATGCCGCCGCAAATCGAGCGGGGGAAGGGCTGCGCGTCGTCGAGGAATTTGCCCGCTTCGGGCTGAACGATTCCCAGTTGTCCCGTATGCTGAAGGTCTGCCGACATGATCTGACGGCAGCACTCGGCCTGATCCCGGAATCAGATCGATTGGCTGCTCGAGACACGCTGGGTGACGTCGGCACAACGATCAGCACACCGTCTGAGTACAGTCGTCCGACGTTGCTGGATGTTGTTCGCGCCTCATTCAAGCGGGTTCAGGAAGCCCTGCGGACGCTGGAAGAATACGGAAAACTAATCCCACCACCTTCAGGCGAGCCGTCGTTCGCTGAACGGGTAGAGCAGATTCGGTATCGGATTTACACCGCTGAAAAATCGATGCTGCGGACGGCATGCGTGAGTGAACGACTGCAGGAACACTCCATTTACCTGCTGGTCACGTCTGCGAACTGTGCTAGCGGACTCGAGGCAACGATCCAAGGGGCATTGGCTGCTGGCGTTCGCATCTTTCAGGTTCGCGAAAAGCAGATGGCCGATCGTGAATTGATTGAACACGCTCGAAAACTGCGAGGATTGACTGCGGCCGCGGGGGCGATCCTGATCATCAATGATCGGCCTGACATCGCCGTTCTGGCCGAGGCGGACGGGGTCCATGTTGGTCAGGAGGAGTTGACCGTTCAAGATGCACGGCGGATTGTCGGGGCCGACAAACTGATCGGCGTCTCAACCCATACGATCGAACAGGCCCGACAGGCGGTTCTGGAGGGAGCCGACTATCTGGGGGTGGGCCCCACCTTTCCCAGTGGAACCAAATCGTTCGACACGTTTGCCGGACTGGATTTCGTGCGGCAGGTCGCTGGTGAAATCTCGCTCCCGTGGTTCGCCATCGGTGGCATCGACGGGACGAACGTGAAAACAGTCATCGAAGCAGGAGCCCGCCGGATCGCGATCAGTGGAGCGATTTGCGGTGCGCCACATCCTGAACAAGCGGCAGCGACTTTGCTGAGTGAACTGCCGCAATGAAGTTCGCATTTAGCGGAATTGACGCAAATCGAACGAGGCGACCGACAGTTGCGGTTCCTCGTGAAATGCTTCGAACATGACGGCAGCGGCAAATCCCTCGGGGGGGCTGAGTGTCAGCAGTCGCCAGCGAGTCAGTTCTGTGGGCTGATCGACCACCTCCAGCAGTTGAGCCGGCTGGCGAGGATCGAGGGAAACGGAAAACTTGTTCAAGGGAAATGACAGGCCGAACCCAGTCGCCTTCAAATAGGCTTCTTTGCAGGTCCAGCCTCGGAAAAAACCCGCTTGCTGGTCCGCTTCGGGTAACCGCATCAGTTCCGTTGCTTCACGCGCTGAAAAGAATCGCTGCGCCAGTTTCATGATCCGGACGGATGGGTCCTGCTGTTCAATATCCACCCCGATCAGGCGGCCTGCCGTCATGGCGATCAGAGCCTGATCCGACGAATGGGAGACGCTGAATTCGATTCTCGGTGAAGTACTGTCGGACTGTCGCAGAGCAGGCTTCCCATGGCTTCCGTAGTCGAACTGAACCTCGGCCGGACTGCAATTCAGGCACTCTCCGAGCAGTTGCCTCAAGACAGCTCGACACGCAATGAAGTGCCGTCGCGGTTGTGGAACCTTGTATCGATCAGCACGTGTTGATTCGTCGGGCGACAGGACCGATTTCAAACGGTCAAGTTGCCCGTCGTCGGTTTCTAACGGGACATGGACGACAAACACGGTCTGTCGTGAAAGTTGCAGGGGTTGGGCCAATCGGGGCCAGGGGGACTGTGTCATGACATCACGTTAACGAAGTCTGATGTTGCGCAGAAGTGATTCGTGGTCGTAAAGCGGTTTGTCCGTTACACTGTCGGCCCCGTTTCGGCTTTTGCCGGACAGTCCCGTTTTCCGACCTGATTCTCAAGTGACCTTCCCATGAAAGCCGTTGCTGTTCTTCCTGGTAATCCCAACAGTGTTCACCTGCGAGATATTCCGCAGCCACAATTGGCCGACCAGCCTCATCCCCATGTCTGCCGAATTCCGGAAGGGCGAGCCGTTCTGGTCAAGGTTCTGCAGGTTGGTGTCGATGCGACTGACCGCGAAATCAACGAAGCACTTTATGGCAATGCTCCTCCGGGTGGAAACCACCTGGTGATTGGTCACGAAAGTTTCGGGCAGGTTATTGAAGTTGGCAGCAAGGTGACCGAACTGAAGGTTGGCGATTACGTCTCGTGCACGGTACGCCGCCCCGGCGGTTCACTCTTCGACGTCATCGGACGCAATGACATCACGTCGGAAGAGACCTATTACGAACGCGGGATCAACCTGTGTCATGGTTACATGACCGAGTATTTCGTCGATGACGCGGAATACATGGTGAAGGTTCCCGTCCAGTTGAAGCATCTGGGGGTACTGTCCGAACCTGCCAGCGTTTGTGCCAAGGCGATCGAGCAGGCCTATCTGGCTCAACAGCGGCTGCAGGTCTGGAATCCGAAGCGGGCATTCGTGATGGGGTCAGGTCAAATCGGACTGCTCGCCACGATGATGCTGCGACTGCGTGGCCTGGAAGTTTACACGCTGGCAACGAAGCCGGGCCCGCATCGCAAGTCTGAAATCGCCGAAGCTTATGGGGCTACTTATGTCAGCATGAAGCAAACGACGTTGCATGACCTGGCGAAAAAGGTCGGTCGTCCCGACATCATTTTCGAAGCAACGGGAAATGCTGAAGCGTGCTTCCGGGCGATGGAAGTCCTGAATTTGAATGGGGCCCTCGTCTGGACCAGCATCACCGGCGGCAGTCACAAGATCGAGATTGATGCTGCCAAGATTAACCTCGAATGGGTGCTGGGGAACAAACTGCTGGTCTCGAGTGTGAATGGCAACCGCCACCACTTCGAACTCGGGATTCAAGCCCTGTCTCATGGTGAGATGATGTACCCCGGCGTGACTAAGCGAATTCTGACTCATCCCGTCCCCGGCCTGGACAACTATCAGGAAATGATGCGATTGCTGGTCGAAGACAAAGAAGCGTTGAAGGTGTTCGTAAACGTTGCGTAACGCCGAGTGACGTAATAGCCATTGTTGTGCCCTGTTCGGCGCGGGTCTCCTGACCCCGCCGAAACGCCCGACCGTCAGGTCTCCTCTTCTTTATCTTAAATTCGACGAATCTTCTGACACCGTGCATAGACTCCAAGACTCTTCACAAGGTGCGGCTTGTCGTGACGGACGGAATCAGCGAGTTACCGACGCAATCTGAGCCAGCGCCTTCAACGCCGGATGGCCGTGCCCTTGCGCTGCAGGATCTTTCTGAGTTGGTCCAGCGACTGGGGCGATCACTCGCCCAACTGGAATCAGCCGCAACGACATTGAAGATCCCGCCTTTGTCCGGGCGCGAATGGTTTGATCTGCTGCAGCGTAAACTGCTGCCGCAATTGAAAACCGATTCCAGTCTGATCGTTGCCGTCGTCGGCGGAACCAACATCGGTAAGAGTGTCGTCTTCAACCACATCGCGGGGTTTCGAGCGAGTGCCAGCAGTCCACTCGCTTCCGGAACCAAACATCCTGTCTGCCTCGTTCCACAAAGGTTTGCCGAGACACACGATTTGTCGGCCATGTTCCCTTCGTTCGAACTGCGACCGTGGGTGAATGGTGACGAAGCTCTGCTCGACATTTCCTCACATTGCCTCTTCTGGCGAACTCACGAGCAGGTGCCTCACAACCTGGTAATCCTGGATACACCCGACGTCGACAGTGATGCACCGGTGAACTGGCAGCGAGCCGACGCAGTCAGGCAGTCGGCCGACGTTCTTGTCGCCGTGCTGACTCAGCAGAAATACAACGACGCTGCCGTCAAACAGTTTTTCCGCAAGGCTGCGGGAGAAGACAAAGCCGCGATCGTGGTCTTCAACCAGGTGGAACTCCCTGACGATGAAGAGTACTGGCCAATCTGGTTGAAGACATTTTGCACGGAAACTGGTCTGAATCCCGAATACGTTTATCTGGCTCCCAACAATCGCAAAGCTGCGGAAGCAATTGCCCTGAAGTTTGAAGAGCGGATATGGCCGACGGAACCTGCAGCAGAGAATGTGCCGGATCCGAAAACATCTGCCGCGACTGGCCAATCTGCCGTGTCGCTGTCGCGGACGTTGTCGCAACTTCGATTTGCAGAGATCAAGCTGCGAACTTTACGAGGATCGCTGCGGTTCGTCGTGAACGGTGACAGCGGGATCGAGACCTATCTGGAAGAAATCCGGACTCGCAGCCGACAATTCCAGGATGCCGCAGGAATCTTCCTGCGCAAGAGTACGGTGCAGCAAGCAGACTGGCCAGCCCCCCCGAACGGGCTGCTCGTCGAAGAGATGTGGTCGTGGTGGCGTGAACATCGCGAAGCATGGACGGCCGGAATTCACGGCTTTTACGCTCGCATTGGTGGTGCCGTGCGAACTGGCATCCAGGCCATCCGAACGCAACTGGGCCACGTTCCTGTCGATCCCATTGAGCAGTATCGTCAGCAGGAATGGGAGGCAATTGTTCGAGTCCTTCAGCAACTGTATGAGCAATTGCAGGTCATTACGACGCTCGACAATCCACTGTTATCGGATCGCTTGAACCGGCTGCTTTCGGGGACATCGTGTGAGGCAGTTCTGGCGCGATTGCGTCAGGCCCATGATCGAGAAGACATCCCGTCGCTCGTACGCGATCTGGTTCAAACGGAAATGGAATGGCTGCGTCAGGAACGGCAGCCGCTGTTTGAAGTCTTGCGAAAGGTGGACGGTGCCACTGCGGTGTTTCGTCCGGTGCTGACCGTTGGTTTCGCCCTGAGTGGTGGGATCGGAGCCGAGCATTTCCTGATGGATGCGGCAACACAAACGCTGACTCATCTGGCGGTCGATGCGTCCGCGATGGCGGCAACGACAGTCGCTGGTGAAGTCGCTGTCGATGCCTCTGCCGGGATTGTGGGCCAGGCCAAAGCCTCGCTGTTGCGCTTGCATGAGAAATTTAAACAGCGACGCGAAACTTGGCTCTTGAATCAGTTGCGACAACAGTTACTCGGCGAATTACTCACGGATCTTGAAGGCGGCGCAACCGTCGTGAAATCGGATTCCTTCCGGGAAGTGACCGATCTCCTTCAGAAACTGAAACGCCGCATGATTGAGTCAGAGGAAGTATAACATGACAACCGAACTGGCTCAGTTGGAGTTACTCACCCACATCGACGAGCTGGTTGCTCAGTTGTCGGCATGGTCGCAGGCCCCGTCGGCGTGGGAGACCGTTCAACATGGCAAGTCGCTGGTGCACAGGCTGCTGCAGCGCATGGAGCCGTTGCGAGCGCGTGTTGAAGCACCACTGGTCGTCGCAACATTTGGTGGAACCGGTGTCGGTAAGAGTTCGCTGGTCAACGCACTCGTGGGTGAAGATGTCTCTGCAGCCGGACGCCAACGCCCCACGACGATCCATCCGATTGTCCTTGCACATCCCCAGACAAACCTCGCCGAATATGGCCTGCCGCTCGATGAACTGCGCGTAGTGACTCGTGACATTCCACTTCTGCGCGACATCGTGCTGATTGATTGCCCCGACCCCGACACCAGCGAAGCCGAGACGGCAGAAAGTAATCTCGCCCGACTCCATCGACTGCTTCCCTATTGTGACGTACTGCTCTACATCACGACTCAGCAGAAATACCGATCAGCCCGTGTTACGGATGAATTGCTGCAGGCGGCGGGGGGATGCCGACTGGTGTTTGTCCAGACACACGCGGATCTCGATGAAGACATCCGCGACGATTGGCGCAAGCAGTTGGTCGTAAAATATTCTGTCGCCGAATTGTTCTTCGTGGATTCAAAGCGGGCGATGCAGGAGCAGCAGTCGGGGATTCGGCCGACAGGCGAATTTGGCAGGCTGATTGATCTGCTGTTCCGGGAACTCTCTGCGGCTCAGCGAGTTCGCATTCGTCGAGCGAATCTGCTGGGTTTAGTGCATGAAGTCGTCGAGCGGGCGCGAGACAGTGTGGCAGGAAATTCTGCTGCAGTGACACAACTGGAACAGGCCCTCAGTCAACAACGCCATCGTGCCCTCGAGCGGATGTCGACTCGCCTGCAGGATGAACTGCTTGTCAGTCGTGGTTTGTGGGAACAGCGACTGCTGGGCCAGATCACTCTGCTCTGGGGCTACAGCCCGTTCGCATCGGTCCTGCGAATCTGGCACAGTCAGACATCGCTGCTGGCTTCGTTTACGCTGATGCGAGCGAAATCAACGGCTCAAATGGCTCTCGTGGGACTGGTCCAGGGATCACGCTGGCTGACATCCCGTTCGCAGGCGAGTGAAGCCGATCGTCGGCTGGAAGGTATGGCCACGCTGGGATTGAACGATGCCGAACTGCGAGAAGCCCAACTGGTAATCGCGGGTCATGCTCATGCCGCACATCTTGCTCGACCGATGGTTGTCGACCAGACGTTTGATCACATCCGCCAGGCAGCCGCATCGGTGCAGGACGAATTTCTGGCGGATGCAGCCCAGCGGATCGATGAATTGATCCTGGAAACGGCCCGGCTGCATTCTCACTGGTTCACGCGTTGTCGTTACGAACTGGCATTCGCAATTCTGCCTCTATTCCTGCTGTACCGGACCGGACGCAACTTCTTCTACGACTCGTTCTGGCTGGGCAAACCACATCTCGATACGAATTTCTACATCCCGGCTGCGTTGTTTCTGGTGCTGTGGGCCGCGATGTTCGTGATGTCATTCACCGCCCGATTACGTAGCGGACTGACGCGGCGCGTTCAGAAGCTGGCGAGAGAACTGGCGTCGGTCAAAGTCGGAGCCGGATTGTTTCCAACGATCGAACAGCAGTGCCACGAGTTCCAGCGAGAATCCGATGACCTCGATCGATTTCTGTCCAAGATCGACTCGATCCGGGATCAATACGCCGGAGCCAGTGACCTGGGTGCGATGAAGATGGCGAAGTAACCCCAGGACCGAATTGATCTGCACGGAAAACAACAGTTATGTCGGTCCTTTTGTGACTTTGATCACGACGGCAGATTCAACGCTCTTCACAGGGATGTTTCCAGATTGAGGGTCCGGTGGGCCGGTTGCTATCAGTTTCAGATCTGGGATTTCTGTTCCCGCGAAATTGGCGGGGACGCGGACTTCGACCGTGAAGGCGGTGTCAGCTGCTTTTACCACGACGTTTGCGGCGGCGACACCGGCCGGTAAGCCCGTGACCGACAGAGTGACGTCGCCTGTATAGCCTGCCGATCGTTCGATGGTTCCGGTGACTTTGACCACGGCACCTGTTTTTGGATCGAGCGGTGCTTCCAGCGGTATTGGACCGGCCAGTTTGACCACCAGTGGATTCAAGGAAGGAATTCGCTTGACCGGTGTCCAGGTTGTTCGCAATACGGTGTTTCGCTCGGGGTTCAACAACTCGGCGCGAATCGAAACATCGCATTGGCTTTCGGCCAGCGTTGATGGAACAAAAATGGCATAGTCGGCCTGATAGATGGCCTTCGCTTCAGCCTCGCGCAATGCGGTTTCCGCCGCGGTTCGCTTTCCCTTCAGCTCCTCGGCCTTGGCGTCGGCGGCGACCTTGGCATCTCCCTGAGCCGATTGGGCCACCTTGACGGCCTCCACAAACAACTTGTCGGCGGCCACCAACGCATCCCCGGCCGCTTTCACAGTATTGTCGATCGGGATCTCGACAGGCTTTTCGGCGCGGATCATCTGAGGGAGATTGGGCTGACCATTGACCTTGATGGGAGGTTGAGATGTCACCAGGGATAAACGAACGGGACCATACGTGTCTGGTGGACGGACGACTTTTACAGCAAATGTTGGTTTGGAAGCCATCGCCAGTTGCGCCAACGTGGCTTCGTTGACGATCATGGCCACGAACGGGGCGGCGGACTTGGGAGTGTTCGCAACCGCAAGTTGCTCACGCATCCACGCGGGCGAACGATCGTCGGGAGTCGTCTCCACGCGGATCGGTTGTGTGATCGTTCCATCCGCCGAACGTGCTCTGGAGCGAATCACCGTGGGGGCCAGTCCGTCACCATTATTGGTGAAAGTGACCAGACTGCCGTTCATTCCCGCGGGGATCTCGACGCCAGTGGCGACGACTCCGGCAGGAAGGTTGTCGAACTGAAGCTGAATCGGTCCGTCATAGGCTTGGCGTAATGCAAAGACTTCCAGGACAGCGGATTCTCCGAAAGCAACATTCATCGTGTCGGACTTGATGGCAACTTCAAACTGACGCAGAGGCGAGTCAACGGCAGTGACGACCAGGCGATAGACCGCCGCCGGGCCACTCAGATCCAGGTTGTCTCGGATGGTAAGCTCCAAGGCGTCCTGATCGGCCGGGACGGTATATTCCAGTCGAGGATCCGTCGACGCAGGCCCATCGTCATTCGAGGCAACCAACGCATTCTGCTTATTGCGGATCTCCAGCACGGCATCAATTCTCGACCCGATTCGCTCAGCAAACACCTCCAGCAACAGCTTCTTGTTCGGTGGAACCGGCAACAGAAATCGATCGCGCTGACCCGGTGCCGTCAGTCTGCCACTGACGGCGACCGGAACGCCCGGCAATGGAGTCGGCTGGCCGTCTGGTCCTTCGATGAGTTCGGGAATGAGACTCCCAGTGATGCTGGGGGACTGACCCGTCAACGGACTGGTCCAGGGAACCGCAGCAATCGTGGCATCGTCAACCTGAACAGGAACTTTCACTGCGTTCAAGTTGCCGAGCAGTTCGACTGGTAGGCTCTGACCACGGGCAATGGCTGGTGGAAAAACGAGGTCAGCGAAATCCCAGCGTCCGATCTTCAACCGGAAGAAACCCGGGCCGGGGGGAGCGTATTGCGTATCGTGAATCTCGACGGTGTACTGGTCATCGCGCGGCAGCTTCGTGACGATTCGCGCATCTCCGGCGAGCGTGATCGACGGCGCCGCCCACGCGACTTGGACTCGGCGGGAATCATAGAGGTGAATCACCGGTCGCAACTTACCACCCAGGCGACGGGCTTCCACTTCGACAATCAACTCTTCGCTGGCTTTACCGGGAAACGTTGTCTTGCTGACACTGATCCCGGCGACGGACCCGTGCAGAGCAACATTCAATGCCTCGGTCTTCTCGGCAATTGGAATCTGTTTCAGCCGATCGACGCCCACAAGCAGGCTATTCGAAAACCCTTCCGGGGTCGCCAGTCGGAGTGAACTGATTCCGATCAGAGTCGCTTCAGGAACAATGATCGACAGCACCAGACGCGTGGCAGTGCTGGTGGGGTCGAGCGTGATTTCCTTGACAGGTTGCGCTCCGAGGAAAATCTGCGGGCTGGGCAACAAATCGGTGCCATCAATGATGATGGCCGTCGGCTGTCCAATCTGCAGTCCTCGCAAATTGATATTACGAATTTCAGGTGGTCTGGCATCTGCGGATTGCGAGACCGACAGCGTCACGACCGCGAACAGGACGAGTCGACAACAAGATTGCGGCGAGAGAACACGTCGTGCCATCAGTCAAATCGCTCCAGTATCGCTCTCAAAACGAATTCCCGCATAGGATCGTCGCAATGGTACCGGAATTCGACGCGGCCGTGCAGAGAGCACTGCTGTGTCGAACCAACCGGACGACGACGATCAAACGACAGCGTCAGGAAAAGAGCTGGGAAATCGGTTCGGCTTCCACCAGTCGAATCGGACGGCTGCCCGGCCCCGGCAACATGGTCGTTTCCAGATCAATCCCCATCGCGTGATAGATCGATGCCAGGATTTGCGGTGGTTCGACCGGGTTGTTTTGCGGACGGGCTCCCGTCTTGTCGGTGGAACCAATCACCTGGCCGCCACGGATTGGACCGCCGACCATGAAATTGGTCCAGGCATTCGGATGATGATCGCGTCCGCCGCGACCGTTCAGGTTCGGCGTACGTCCCATTTCACTCAAGACGCAGACAACTGTGTTATCGAGCAAACCGCGTTGCGACAGATCTTCGATCAGCGCCGTAAAGGCCCAGTCGAATTGAGGGCACAGCAATTGTTCGTAATCGGCATACGTGTTGTTCAGGCCACCACCATCCGCGTGCATGTCCCAGCACGAGATGTTGAACACGGTTTCGAAGTGATTGACGGTGACGTGCCGACAGCCTCGTTCGACCAGTCGCCGTGCCATCAGGCAGCTTTGCCCGAGTGTGTTTCGACCGTAGCGATCTCGGATCTTGTCTGATTCCTGCCCCAGTTCAAACGCCTGCTTGGCTTCGGCTGAGGTAAGCAGATTGAAAGCGCGAGCATAGGCAGTGTCGCGACCCAGCGACGAATTCGCTTCGGTCCGGCGCTGCACTTCATCAACCTGACGCAGCAGGTCACGTCGGGCGTTCAATCGGAACTCGGTTTGACCTGCGGGGGGCGACAGGTCCGAAACTTTGAAGTCGGACCGGGCAGGATCAGATCCCAGGAAGAAGGGCTCGTGAGCACTTCCCAGGTAGCCTGCCGTCTGGCCATGGAATGGACCGGCCCCGGTATTGCCGATCTTGCCGGGGAGCACAACCGCAGCCGGCAGGGTTCCACGATTTCCAAACACACGGGAAATCACCGAACCACAGTGAGGCTTCACGCTGTCGGGGTTGAAGTCATGCCCGGTCATCATCCAGCGCTGGCCGTTTTCGTGAGTCGCTCCTGTTTTGTGGTGCAGGCTGCGAATCAGTGCGACCTTGTCCATCATGCGAGCCATTAATGGAAAATGCTCGCAAATCTGGATGCCAGGAACGTTCGTATCGATCGGCTTGAACTTCCCGCGAATTTCCGCCGGAGCTTCGGGCTTCATGTCCCATGTATCGAGATGGCCTGGCGAACCGACCAGAAAGATCGTGATGCAGTTACGGATTTCCGCCTTGGCAGGATCGACGGCCCCCGCCGCTTCCAATGCCAGAACCGACGGCAGACTGAGTCCCGCCAGTCCGGCGGATCCCGCTTCGAGGAAGCTGCGACGCGTTACCCCGTGACAGACGGGAACTCGCTCGTTACCGATTTGAAACATAATCAAAGTCCCTCAAATGCGTGGGGAGTTGCTCGTGCGGCTGGGCCAGGTTTCTCGCCAATCTGGTACCGGTTCACAATTGGCGTCACAGGTTGTTGGGGCGACACCGTAGCTGATGAGCTATACCGTCCAGGTCAACTTGTTCGAGACATCAACGAACTTGCTCTTCGTGTATTTGCCATCTTTGTCTTTTTCGTAGCCCTCGTAGTTGAACATCCGCAACACGACTTCGTACTGGCCGGGTGCGGTCTCAGTCACTTCGTAGGACTCGTTGGCACGTGCGGCAGCCGTGGCGGCGACTTCGCCATTGCGACGAATTTCCCAGATCAACTGGGATCCCCAGTCGTTGGTCACTTCACCACGAATCAGTCGGCGACCTTCGAGGCGAATTTCCGCCTTCGGCTGGCCTTCGAAGCGTTGATCCATACCGAAACTCCTTCGACAATTTCGTCTGGCTGCTCAATAATCTTCGCGAATCCATCAGCAATAGTTTAAATGAAATACCAAAAACGGTTGGTGGACGTAAGTGAAAACTGGCAGAATCACTCGCAATTCGTGCAACCAGTCTCGAACGAATCGTCCATGCGGTCCGGCTCTGATTGCTGCCGACTACTGGACTTCCGAAATGAATCTTGGGTTCTGAAGTTGTCTACGTGGTGGAAACTACTGTGAATAAATACGTTGTGGTCCGAGCCTGCCTTTTTGCGACGCTCTTTTGCGGTGCGAGATCCGTGCTTGCCGACGATGCCAAAGTCGACTTCACGCGAGACGTCCGTCCGATCTTTCAGCGAGCATGTCTGCGCTGCCATGGCCCCGAAAAGCAAAAGGGGGACTACCGAGTCGACGTACGAGAAATCGCCCTGAAGGGTGGCGAGGCGTATGCCCCAAATATTATCCCTGGCAAAAGTGCGGACAGCCCATTGATCCGATTCATTTCCGGTGCAGGCGACCTCGTCATGCCGCCGGAAGGAGAAAAACTGACGGCGGCCGAGATCTCCACTCTGCGTGCCTGGATCGAACAGGGGGCGAACTGGCCGGATGCTGTGGCCGGGACACTCAAAGACAAAAAGGACTGGTGGTCGCTGCGCCCGCTGCCAGAGAAAACCAAATCACCAGCAGAAGCCCTTTCGATCGACCGATTCATTCGGGCGAAACTCGATTCCGCAGGACTCAAACCAGCTCCACAGGCGGACCGTCGAACGTTGATTCGACGGCTGACGATCGATTTGATCGGCCTTCCCCCCACGCCTGAAGAAGTGCAGGCGTTCATGAATGATCCAGATCCAAAAGCGTATGAAAAACTGGTCGATCGACTGCTCGATACCCCGCGTTATGGGGAACGATGGGCGCGGCACTGGCTGGATGCCGCACACTTTGCCGAAACACATGGAAATGATCAGGATCGCATCCGCGAAAATGCCTGGCCCTATCGTGACTACCTGATCCAGTCACTGAACCAGGACAAGCCGTATGGGCGATTCATCCAGGAACAGATCGCGGGAGATGTTCTGTATCCAGACGATCCGCAGGCCACGGTAGCATTGGGATTTCTCGCCGCTGGCCCTTGGGACGAGAGTTCGCTGAAGGATATTCGCGAAGATACACTCGACCGGCAGATCGCTCGATACCTGGATCGCGACGATATGATTTCGACGGTGATCAATAACATCACCAGCCTGACCGTGCAGTGTGCGCGGTGCCACGATCACAAGTTTGACCCGATCTCGCAGGCGGACTATTACGCACTGCAGGCGGTCTTCGCGGGAGTTGAAAGGGCAAATCGGCAGTACGACCCCGATCCCGCAAACGCCGCATTGCGACGGACATTGGCACAGCGCCGGGCTCAACTTCAACAGGCGACTCCGGAATTGACCGCAGAACTGAAAACGGCCGCGGTGCAGGATCAGGTACGGGCTTGGGAACAGAAGCTGGGGGCTCAGGGCGCAGTCTGGAAGCTGGCGGATCCAGAAGCGTACACGTCGTCGGATGGCGCGACACTCAAGAAGCTGCCGGACGGTTCGATCCTGTCGGGGGGGACTCGACCGGAGAAAGACACAGTGATGATTATCGCCCCCGTGGGACTCGCCCGAGTCACGGCGATCAAGCTCGAGGTTCTTGCCGACGACAGTCTGCCCCTGCATGGACCCGGCCGTCAGGACAATGGAAATCTGCACCTGTCCGAATTTGAAGT
>CAIWEX010000504.1 GCA_903911795.1 uncultured Schlesneria sp. | reverse complement strand
TACAAACCTTGCGTGACCTGCTCGAACATCCCGATCAAGCCCGTCAGATGGGACTGATCGCCCGACAATTTGTCTCGGAACAGCAAGGCGCAACCGTACGAACTGTCGACCATATCGCCAGGCTGATCCCACCACAAATGCCGATTGCATTTTTGCGTGCCGGGTGACCATACACGACTGGTGGTTCCAACTGGATTCCGTCCGTTTCAAGGAACTGGATTTGGCTTCTCGTCGACAGTCGTTGTCGTTGACCATGAAGAATGCGCATAATGCCCCCGTCTCTTTTGTATTCTTCTCGTCAGTCATGATTGAGCACAGAGCCATGTGAAATCAGTTGCTCGCTCATCATCATCCAAGGTGAGTTGCTGCCATGTTCCCGATGGTTATCCAGCCGGTCGTTGATTCTCGATTTCTCCTCGAGCGGATACGGCAATTGGAACAGGCCCTCGTTTTACAATCGGAGACGATTCAGGTCATTCTCCAGAGGTTGGAGGCGAAATTTGGCAAGGAATTTCTTGGATCGGATTTGCACCGATTGACAGCGACCCTGCCGGACGCCGAAGCCAAAGCCATCCTGAATTCCATCGATAGTTCCATCAAGCATGGTGATAAACCAGCAGCGACGCGGCAGGTGCGTGATGCCTTCGGATGTACGTGGGACGAAGCCCTTTCGGCTGTTGCCGAATGGAGTTCTCATTCCTTTGAAACCAAAATTCGTGCCCTGCGACTGGCACGCTACGTTACGGTTGCGGAATCGATTCACTCAATTCCGACCGAGACAAACCAAAATCCATGAAATCACCGATGACAGTCCACCACGCGTTCGTAGTTACAGCTTTGCTGCTGTGCGCCAGCACGGCATGTCAGGCCGAAATCAAGATCACGACCGGCCACAGCGAGACGAACGCAGGATTTGCGTTTCCAGGGATTCCCGCAACTGCGAACAATGACGCTGCGACCAGTGCGCAGTTTCAACTGATCGATGGCCAGCGAGACCCCAATGGGGGGGATCTCGCAGTGCTCCATGATGGCCGAGTCCCCGGCAGTGAAGATCAACCAGCGCAGAATTTCTTTTTCCGTGCGGGTACTGCGGGAGGTCGGATTCGCATCGATCTTGGTCGCGTCATTTCGATCAAGCAAGTCAGCAGTTATTCCTGGCACGGCGGTCCTCGGGGGCCTCAGGTTTACACTCTGTATGCTACTGATGGAACCGCCGAGGGCTTTAACGGCGAGCCCAAGGCTGGAACGGATCCCACAAAAACTGGCTGGAAACAGATCGCAGCCGTCGATACACGCCCCAAGGAAGGTGACGGAGCGGGACAGCATGGTGTAACCATCAGCGATAGCGCTGGCGTCATCGGTCAATTCCGTTACTTGCTGTTTGACATAACGCGAACCGAAGATCGGGACAACTTTGGCAACACGTTTTACAGCGAATTCGATGTGATCGATGCGAATGCACCGGCTCCGACTTCCATCGTCCAAAAGCCGATCTTGAAGACGTTTGAAACCGAAGATGGCAAGTTCAAATTCATCGTCGATGCCACGGACGCTCCTGACCTCGTGGAGTGGACTGAAAAGAAACTCAAACCGGTCGTTATCGAATGGTATCCCAAGGTGGTCGCGTTATTACCGAGTGAAGGTTATCAGGCCCCGACCACGGTGACATTTCGATTTCGGAGCGATATGCGGGGAACTCCCGCATCGGCCGCGGGAGCGGGCGTAAACCTGAACACCCTCTGGTTCCGCCGGGAATTGGAAGGTGAAGCGTGCGGGGCGGTGGTCCATGAACTGGTTCATGTCGTGCAGAATTACTGGGGAAGCCGAGGCCAGCCGCGAGCTCAGACAACGCCCGGCTGGATCGTCGAAGGGATCGCCGACTACGTCCGCTGGTTCCTTTACGAGCCGCAGTCGCGCGGCGCCGAGATCACGAAAGGGACCTTTGCCAAAGCGAACTACGACACCAGTTACCGCGTCACAGCCAACTTCCTGAACTGGGTCACACAGACCTGCGACAAGGAATTCGTCCGCAAACTCAACGCCGCCGCACGTGAGGGCCGCTACGACGAATCACTTTGGAAAGACTGGACGGGCAAAACGGTTGAGGAGCTGGGCGGCGAGTGGAAGAAATTCCACGAACAACGTCTGAACGCCAAATAACGAGTCGAAATCGTTCCCAAAAAGTTGGACGCGATCGGCGCGGGTCTCCCGACCCCGCCGAAACAACCGACCGAAGGTCTCCTCTTCAATCAAATCCGTGGAGCAACATTCCCTCGAATTCACAGATCACCGAAGTCGAACTCGTTCAGGTCTGTCAGCGTCTGTTCTTCCTGTTCCGTCAGTGGCTGAGCAATTAACTCGCTCGCAGTATCGGCGTGAACTCCCCAGCATTCCCCCAGGTTCTCAGCGATGTGCCGCTTTTCCTGTGGGCTGAAACCACCGAAGGCTCGTCTCAAGAAGACGAGAGCCCGGCGGAACTGGTCGTCGTCCAGTGAACTCACATAGTCTGCCAGTTGCTCCCACAACGGCTGACGAGCCAATAGTGCATACCGATTCCGTTTGGAAAGCCCCTCAAACCAGCCCGCGCCCAGGTCGGCCGGAATACCGGGTGAGAGACGGCGGGAGACTTCGCGAGCGAGTGTCTCGTTCGGGATCAGGCCCCGTTCGAGCAAGATCGCACAGGCATAGCCCGACAGTAGTGGGTTGCGGTCATCGGCGTCTGCCAGCTTCTGTAAGCGTTCAATCCACATCGGTTCTTCGACGCGGTCATGGTATTCCAGGCTGACCTTATTCAACTCGTCGATGGCAACCAGCATGGCGACGGCTGCCTGGTTGTCGCAGTTGGAAGCTCCCGGCAGAGCGAGTGCTCCGTTGACGAACAATTCCTCGATCAATGGAATCAGCGGAGCCGGATCAAATTGACGGACATCGCCATAACGAGCGATCTGGCCGAGCTGGAAGGCGGCATGGGCGATCGAAAGGAAATCTGACGTTTCGGTCGCGAGCTCCTGTAATCGCTTTCTCGCCAGGTCCATCGAATTCATCATGCCGCACTGACAGGCGTCGCGGACCATATCGGCCGCTGCGGCGATGGATTCGCACTTATCCAGTTGCGTTTTGAATTTATAGCCGGTCGCGAGTTCAACGGTTTCACCGAGAAGAACGGCTTCGACGAGGGCGATTTCGTTTTCCGGGCTCCATTGCACGTGCCATTTCTCGGCCCACGTAGTGGACTGCTGACCTGATGCGATCGGGGTTCCGAATCCAATCTCAAGGACTCGCAACTGATGCAGGAACGAAGATCTTCGCAGATCGAGGAACGCCGCGTCATCACTTTTGACGCGACGGTTCTCGCGCAGGTCGAGTGTCAGTTCCTGCTTGACCGTCGTCTTGAATTTCTCCAGCTTCAGATCGACCAGCTTGCGTTCAAAGTCTTCCTGAATCGATGTCCGGCTGACACCTTTGGGAAGTTCTCCGATGGCCGTTCCGACATCAACGCGGGCAAGTGCCTCCTTGATTGAGGAGAGCTCGCCGTGGCCAATCAATGTCACGGCAGCGTCATGCAGATCGATCAGTGTGGGGGCGTATCCATCTTTCAGAGCGGAAAGTGTCCGCGCCAGCCGCACACCTTCAATGACTTCGGCCGTCGATCGATGAGTTCCCACGTCACGCATGTGTCGGGCGACAAGCGACAGATAGCGATTCGGGACTTCCTGCAGATCATTCTGTTGCAGGGCATCCCACAGCAGTTCGAAATAAGCGGGAGCCAGATTGCCTGCTCCATATCCCGATTGCGATGACAGCTTGAAGTACGAATACGGCATCAGCGTCAGCTTGCTGGATCGACGACGCAATCGCTGCAGTTCGTCGTCAGTCATCGCAGGATGATCACCATTCAGAACGGGAGCGTGAAAGGCTCCGACGATCGCAACGATCTTATCGGGTTTGGTTCCCTTGGCCAGAACGTCCTCAATCCGGCGTCGCATGTACGCTTCGCGGACCAGGTTTTCCGCACGCCAGCGAGGCCGATCTTCCTCCAGTTCCCGCAACGCCCGACCAAACTCAAACGACGCTCGCCGATAGCTGTGATCGCTGCAGTTGTGTTCGAATCGACGTTCCCAGTACGTTTCGTAGTCAGGTTCGCCACTTTGCCGGGCAAACTGCTCGTAGATCGAAACCGACTGCTCGGGACTCCACCGATCAACGTGATCCACTTCGCACGCGGATTCGCCATCGGATTTCTCTTCTGTGGCATCCTCGCCCTCAGGTTCGGCGTCTTCCTTCTGTTCAGCGTCAATGGCATCGCGACGAGCCTGTTCGATTCGTTCGGCTTCGATATCCTGCAG
>CAIWEX010000503.1 GCA_903911795.1 uncultured Schlesneria sp. | reverse complement strand
CTACCTGGCCACGTAACTCAGCACGTGCCGCATCCTGGGCTTTCAATTTCCCTTTCAGTAAGCCCGTTTGCTCCAGAATAGCTTTGTCCAAATCGCGAGACCGCATCCGCGCGATGATTTGACCTTCTTCAACTCGTTCCGACTCATTTACCATCACCTCGGTGACTTCGCCTTCAAGAACCGCAAAGACTTCGCGTCGAACGACGGGCATCAGGCGTCCATGGCATTCGATTTCCAGAGGTGACGTTATGGTCCATGCACAACTGAGGATCGACGCGATGACGATGAGCGACATCAACATGGCCAGGATCCGTGATCGGCGCATCCCCTCGAACAGCAATCCGGTCAGATACAATCCAGGGATCCTGACCAATCTGGAATATCTCCGGGCGTTCGCCAACGCGGGAGTCAGATGCTCTATCACGGCATCAAGGCGGTTGATAGTACCGGGTTTCAATTCGGAATCGCTGAATTGCTCAATTGCCAAGGCGCCGACGACACGCCGAACTGGTCGCGGCGTGGCATCGTTGGAGTTCGGCAGGCAGGAAAAAACGGGCTCGACTAAAATCATCTGACCACCGGCGTTTTCCCAATAGGTTGCAAGTTGACGGGCCAGATTCTCGGGAAGCGTCAGTTGGTCCTCGGGATAGACAAATCGCTCGCCGCGCACCAGAACCGCAGCGACTAATTGCTCAAGTAATGATGATTGCCGCGACCTCGGTGGACGCCCCGGGTGGCCGCTGACCGCACAGAGTCGAAACCGCTTTCCACGCCGTTCCAAATAACAGACACGGTCGCAGGAAAGAATCGGGCGAAGTTCCTGGACGGCGACTGTTGTCACTTCTTTCGGGTTGAGCGATCGATGAAGGTCAACGGCAAGCGTGTTGACTGCCGATGCCCCCTGAACATTTCCAGGGTAATTCACTGTCTCGTCCATCGCTCCTGCGGATCCTGCACGACCCCGAGAAGTGTCGTCCTTCTCGCGGCCGAACTGATCCAGCTCAGGTGCCCCAAGACGATCTAACATGCGTTCCTCAGTGAAGTTGCGGTCTGCTGATCACGTCGATTGATCAGTCCCGTACGCAATGGTTTTACTAAATGTCCGTGCGTGATTTTGCTCGAAGGTCAAAGAGGAGGTCGCCGCGAAGCCACTGCACCACCGCAACAACCATAATCGCGCACGGTCATTTCGATTTAATCGCAGTCGCCGATTGTTGAAAGATTCATGGAATTGATCGCTTTGGTCAAGGTCGGATTTGATCTTTATCAATCCCAAGTCCTACGCTAGTCTCCCGCTTTCGTGATGACCAAGTGAGGGACCTGCACAAATGAACGCAAGCTGGACAGTTGTTTGGCTCGGAGCCGTGTTAGCCCTCGCAGGCAGCGCTGCAGCGGAATCACCGGATCAACCGCTGGTAGTGTCCAATTGCAGGGTTGCGCTCATCCATCGTGCATCGTTGGCCGGAGCGAGGCTAGGGATCCTCAAAGAAGTAACGGTGACCGAGGGGGATGCCGTCGAGAGCGGGGCGGTGATCGCAACGCTCCGAGATGAGATGGCCCGACAAGTACTGGCTGTTGCAAAAAAAGAGATGTCAAACACAGTCGAGCTTCGGCTGAACAAAAAAATTAGTGAATTGGCGACCTTGGAATACTCCAAAGCCATGGAACTGAATCGGACGATCCCCGGAGGCGTTTCGGAGATCGAGGTCAAAAAACTGCGACTTGCGGCCGAGAAGTCTCTGTTGCAGATGGAACAGGCTGATTTTCTGCTGCAGATGTCCGCGTTGAAGACAACAGAAGCCGAAGTGGCACTTGATTCGTATCGAATCGTCGCGCCGTTTTCAGGGATTGTCCTGCAGGTCCATAAGCATCCGGGAGAGGCTCTGGGGGCCGGCGAAGTCGTCGCTGAGATTGCCAATTTCGACAGGATGCGGGTCGAAGGCTTCATCCCCGTAGCGTTCAGTGAACGCGTTCAGCGCGGGGCCGCAGTCGTTGTAGAAGTTTCTTACTCGGATTCGCAGCGGCCCGACCGCTTTGAAGGCCGACTACAGTACATTGCTCCGATAGTAAACGCGGTCAGCCAGGAAGTGCGCGTCTGGGCAGAGGTTGACAATCGTCGAAACCTGCTGAAGGACGGTTTGCCCGCAACGATGTCCATCACGGTATCTGGAACAAGAGCAAACAATCCCAGCAATAAATCCAACAACGTCGCGATTGATCGATCAAGACAACGCGTTGACAAAAACTGAATGTCGATTGCTGACTGGTATTCAGATTGAATCAGTGCTCGCTGACCAAGTCTGCGAGTTTCCCAAGCAATTCCTTCAAATAATTCGCCGAATCTGAGTTCGGTTTCGAGCCAAAATCTCGCGGGCTCTCGAATGCTTCGGGAATTCGTACCCCATTCATCGCGTCGCGGAGTGCTTCTGGAAATTTGTTCCGGGCACGGTAGGGAGCCGCGAACCCCAACACAAGTGATGCCGTTCTATCCCAGGAAGCAATTGTCCCCTCGGATTGACTTCGACCAATCGCCTGAAGAATTTGCGCTGCTTTCTGGCCACTTGCCATTGGGGCCTGCTTTGCCCACAACTCAAGTTTTATTCTCGCGCTTCGTGATTTCTTAGCGATCTCTGCATTCGCAGGAACGGGGCCGGCCTCAAATTCCTCGCGTAGGTGTCTGAATGCTGCATTGAACTCGCGTGATTCAGGCGAATCGAAATGGTGCGCCAATTCGTCGATGAGCTCCAAATTCCAATTTCCCCAAGGGATCGTCAAACGTGACCTGCGTGTCCGCGCTGCATCCAGATCGAGAAGACCACGCGCCTGTCTCCATGAGTTGCCTTTCAGATCGTGGTGGCAGGCGGAACAATTGAACTCGGCAAGCTCTGGCCACGTAGTCGCGTGTGTCGCAGTTTCTGCTCGACGCTCCAGTACTTCCAAAGCGGCAATTGCGGAGACCAACTGGCCGATGAGCCAGGTTTGTGTGGCGTTTGGTGTCGCATCGCAGGCTTGGTGGTCCGTTCCTTGGCCTTTGGCGATTAAGCGAGCGCTGCGTCGATCAGGGCGCCAATGCTTGGGAAGACGCGACTTAAACCAGACGTACTCGAATCGCAGGGGTGGGTGACCAGCAGCGATCAGGTCATGATTAACGTCGGCTCCATTGCCACCAATGTGACATGAGACGCATCGCTGCACTTCGGTGGTCGCCGAAGTTCCCTCGGGGGCGCTTCTTAGTTTCCATTTCGATCGATAGTGCCCGTGCAACCACTCTTGATCTCCACGATGACAGGACCCGCAACTCACACCTTCGGCCACCTGCAATTCTCGATGGGAAAAAGTCTGATTTGATGACATCGATTGATTATTAGTCTTATGGCACGGCAGGCAAGATTTTCTATGCCGGTCAACGCGGCCAGACGGACATTCTAGAGGGTGCCGATCGGCATCTGCGGCAGCCAAACGCTCAATGATTGCCGTCGATCGTGGATCGAACAGCGTCCGATAGGCCTTTTCATGAGGATCTTTGAGCCAGACAAAGTACTCGTCACCCCGTATCTCGCCAGCATCAGGATTTGCGGTAAAGGACCCATGGCAATTTGACGTCGAACAGGATGAGCTGCGCATGGCTGTTTGAGACGCAGTATTTCCGGCCAACTGGGAGTGTCCATTCGAATCGCTCGGGTTTGTGGTTCCATGCGATCGGCGGTTGATCAGGACCATAATTCCGAATACAGACGGAATGGCTGTCCAGCAAAGGATTGCGATGAGAATCAAACGATTCCTCGACGCATGGGATTGCGCTACGCCGCTTCCTCGGAGGGTTGAATTGAAGATGGCAATCACGGACCTGCCTCCGGCACCGCCAGTGCAGGCTTCCGATTCGACTTAAGAAAATTAATGACACCATCCTTAAACTTGGCACTTGTCGGCGTGTGATGGTAGTTATGGCAGTCGACGCAGCGATCCTTGACCGACGAAATTCCGCTTCTAGCAGGCTGATGGCCATGACACTGGTGGCAAATTTCGATTCGGGGCATCAGGATGTCCTGTGGCGAACCACTGGCGTAAATCGACGAGGATTCCTCCACGTCGCTTGTCAGTGCCGGATAAAAATTTTCACGAGCGACTGTCTCAAACGGACGGCCGTTACGGGTGTGACAGGCTTGGCAATCGACTGACGCATGACGGTCATGTCGGAAGCGAGCATGGTTCATCCATTGCCCCGGGATTTTGGGCGGGATTACCTTCCACGCGACGTCCTTCCCTGGAGTATGTTCCGAATTTCGTTCCGTATAATGGCACTTCGTACAGGCGGCCTCAAGCAAACCGGCTATTTCAGGACGTTTATGACCGTCCTGTTTTGGAGCAATATCAGCACACAATTGCTCCTCCAATATATTAACTTGATCATATAATGAATCGATACCGGGCTTGGTGTTCTTCACGTGACTCTTTGTCGGTCCGCCAAGTCCATCGACCGCAGTCGGAAGCTCATCTTTTCCAATCGGAGGGTTGATCAACTGGTTATGCAGCCGATCCAACAAAATCCCGCGGATAATTTCGGGACTCGAATGTGGTAATTCGCCGGTCGACGACTTAAAGCCCAGCTTGTGGCATTGCCGACAGTCGCGTTCGAATTGAATTGGCAGAAAATGCGATCCGCTCGGATCTGATCGATGACAATCAGTACAGTTTAGTGAAGTCGACTTTCCGCCGTGAATCGGGATTTCAGTATCGAGGTGTCGATGGTGGCTGAATCTGATTTTGGATTGGTCAACAGGCTTGCCACCTTCCCACGCGACAATGGAGGATTGCTGTTTTCCCTCAAGCGGCTCACCGCTGACAGGAGGAGATTTGGGTCGCCAGATGTCAAATTCCGGG
This sequence comes from uncultured Schlesneria sp., assembly GCA_903911795.1. Taxonomy (GTDB): domain Bacteria; phylum Planctomycetota; class Planctomycetia; order Planctomycetales; family Planctomycetaceae; genus Schlesneria. The sequence continues at coordinate 860 of CAIWEX010000503.1, read as the reverse complement.
TGGTGTTCAAAGTCTGCGAACTGAAGCTCAAGGTGATGGTTGGATATCTGTTTGTGAACTGCATTATGGCAGTTCGAGCATTCAGCATTAGCAACTTCTTTCAGGTTTGAATGCCCACGATGCTCCTGATGACAATCGGCACAATCGAGTTTGGCGAAATGGGGCCGCAACGGCACTGGAAGTCCCTGTATCCCGACCGACTGATCGGTATCATTCAGCGGGGTTGACGCTTCACTGCCAACGACAGCCAAGTATGGGGACAGGTGATCCGTAATCGTCTCTTTGTGGCACTTCTGGCACTTTTTGTCCGATGTCGAATGGATCGAGTTATCTAACGTGATCATTCGCACAAACGGGATGGAACTTCGTTCGTGACAACTATTACAGTTCTGCTCAAATCCCCGGTGCGCATCGGAGACGCACTGCGATTGGAAGGCGCGATGATCGCCCAGAACCCAGGGAATGCAGGCTGCGATCGAGCCGAAAAAGAAGACGTAGGACAACCTGGATCGCAAGATCCGCCAAGGGTCAGGTCGCCGTGAGACGTCAATGTCGTAACGTTGTGCTATCGAATTCAGTTGTCGTTTGTCGGCCACAAGTTTCGCTCATAAAAATGGTCTAGTAATATAGCGACATTACCACGTGCAGGATCCCAAGAACGAGCAATGTTAACGAGAACGGGACGTGAAAGCACAGCCATCCGTGCAGCCAGCCTTGAATTCTGGATTGTGAAAACAGTTGGCGACGCTCGTCGCAGGCCGATTGCAATTCTTCAACGACGTAACGAAACTGCTCTGGCATAATGTCCTTCAGTCGAGACAGTCTCGCCGTTGCCACCGTGGGATTGGACAGAGGATGTT
>CAIWEX010000502.1 GCA_903911795.1 uncultured Schlesneria sp. | reverse complement strand
GTTGGGCCGAAATCGTGTTGCTGCACCCGATTCCCAATCTTTTTGCAATCGCCCCATCCCTTGCGTTTCCGGTTCCTCTCGGTAAATTGACATCACCGAAAGTGGATGTGTGGCTCTAGATGTCGTGTTTTATGACGGCGTGTGTGATCGTGATCTCAGTCGCGAGTCGGCCATCGAGGTCCTGATGCACAGGTTCGTCTGGTTTTGGTGTCATTCATTTCAGGAGGGTTATCGCGATGAAGAGGGTGTTGTGCGCGGTGATGGTTGTTGGCCTGATGTCTGCTCTTTCGCTGGGTGTGTCGGCTCAGATCAAGAAGGGAAAGACGCGAGTTCTGACGACCAAGCAGATGATGGCGGGACTGGTGAAGCCGAACTGTGCTGGCATTGGTGAAGGATTGAAGACTCCTCCTGCGAACGATCAGGCATGGGCTGATCTGGCCACGAAAGCCGCTCTGCTGAACGAATCCAGCTTCACGATGATGGACGATGGACGCTGTCCTGATGCTGACTGGGCGAACGCCTCCAAAGCGCTGCGTGATGGAAGTGCCGCGGTCCTCGCCAAAATTGAAGCTAAGGATGCTGCCGGTGCTCAGGAAGCCTTTAAGGCCGTCACCGGTTCCTGTGCCGCCTGCCATAAGGTGCACAAGAAGTAATCCTGCGGACCTTTTGATTCGGCCCAACGATCCAGGTACGCGAAGGTATCCACTGCTGAGTGTAACTGGGCGGGGCTGAATCAGGTCGTAATTACAGAATAGAAGAGGAGACCTGCGGTCGGGCGTTTCGGCGGGGTCGGGAGACCCGCGCCGAACTCGCACTGCGTTACTTAGCAGCACCGACCCGGCGTGGGCGACGGGTGGCGGCGGGTGGGAACGGATGAATCTGCAATTCGGGATCTGTATCCTGTCGCACCGGCTCGTCTGGGGTTGGTGTCGGTGAAGGTGCCTGGGCAACGCTTTCCGTCCGGCGCTGAGGTCGCAGGCAGAGCATCGCGGGGAGAATGACAAGTTCACCCAGCAGCGAAGCGGCCATTTGCGAAGCCATCAACATCCCGAATCGCGAAGTCGGTGTGAAACTGCTCATACACAGGGCCAGCATCCCGAGTGCTGATATCAGCGTGGAGTCAAGCATCGGTTCGCCCGAATGTTCCAGGGCATCCTGGCATGCGACGACCGACGAATTCCCTTTACGATACGACTGCTGGTATTGGACCAGGAAGTGGAACGTGCAATCGACCGAAATTCCCAAGGCGATACTTCCGGTCATCATCATGCCGATGTCGACCGGTGTCCCCAGGTAACCGATGCCGCCGAAGACCAGCCAGATCGGGATGATGTTCGGAATCATCGCGATTAGACCGGTGACAACAGACCGCAGTGACAGCACCATCACGATGGAAATCGTCAGACAGGCGGCCGTGAAGCTCTGCCAGAACCCGTCGAAAATTTCGTGCTGAGCATTCTTCAACAGCGGCGTCAGCCCTGTGAATCTGACGGGATCTCCTGCGACGGCAGTCTGCAGATCCGCCAGAATGTCGATGGACGACTTTCCTTCTTCGTGTCCAATGCGTGCAGAGATCTTCCACAATCGCTGCCGGTTCGCGATCAGGCCATCATCGCTGCTGTAGGACTGAGCAAGTCCGAGCATCCGAGCCGTGCCGAGTGCCGAGTCTGGCATTTCGGTCGGGAAGAAGGTCGCCAGCGACAACGTATGATGAACACTCGGATGAGCAGCGATCTTGGCTTCGATCTCACGCACTCGCTGCAATTGATCGAGGAACGCCAGCTTCTGACCATGGAAATCAACCACAGCCTCGATGGAATCGACGTTGGTCAGTTCGTTCTCAACGCGAATCAGGTCTTTAAGGACGCGACTGTTCTTCGGCAGGAATTCTGCCGGATTCAAATCGGGTCGCAGTTTCATCAACCCGAAGCCCGAGACGACGATCAACAGGACAGAACTCACCAGGATCAGGTTACGGTGCCGGGCGACACCTGCTCCCCATTTGCGGAAATCAAATCGCAGGCTGACCACATTGCGTGTTTCGCAAGGAATCACCGTCAGCAATGCCGGGGTAATCCCCAGTCCCACCAGAAGGGCGACGAGCGAACCGGCGGCGGCGGCATAGCCAAACTGAGCCACGGGAAGAATCGAACTGACATTCAGTGAGACCAGTCCCAGCAGAGTGGTCAGAGTCGAGAGCAAGCAAGGATTCAGCGATTCTCGAACAGCAGCCCCCAGTGGGTCGGGGTTTCCATGGCGGACAGCGGTGGAATAGTAGCTGACAACGTGAACAGTAATCGACAAGGTGAAAATCATTACCATGACGGCCAGTGAGCCGAGGATGAAATTCATCTCACCGCCGCAGGCAGCCAGAATCGCCTGGTTCAGGAAGATTCCCCACAGGGTCACGCCAAGCGCCGCGAATGAAAGTCCCCAGTGTCCGAACGAGTAATAGAGCAGCCCGAGGCTGATGCCACAGGTAATGAGAAAGAACCTGCGGTTGGACTTCTGACTTCCCATGCGGTCAAGTTCAGTCACGATGATGGGAGCACCTGTCAGAGCGATGCGATCAGGATCGAGCTGGCAATAGGTCAATGCGGCTCGGACATCGGCCGCGGTCTTGGATCGGTTCTTGACCCCCACATCGGAAAGGACTGCGATGATCCCGATCATGTCACCCGTGCGGGCTTGCAGCAGGCCGACCAGTCGATTGTTCGCTTCCTCTTCGTCGACCCCGAATTCCTTCATCCGGGCCTTCATCCGGGCCGGGGTCCAGCAGCGTCGAAGTCCGGCGACTCGATCCAGACGTCCGGCGAGGGCTTCAACAAGTTTCGGACTGGCTTCTTCTTGCGAGAGGCCAATGACAATGATTTCCTCCGCACCAAAATCGAGTTTGAATTCTTCATACTCTTTTCGGACGGGGGTATTTCGCGGAAGCCAGGTTTCAATATCGTTATTGGAGGGGATTTGTTCGGCGAAGTACCAGAGCGCCGGAAATGAGAGTGCAACGGCCCAGAGGATCAGGCGACTGTACTGGCGGTAGAAGTACGAGATCATGGGGAGGCGTCTCGAATGCTGCGTCCGGTTGGTCTGTCGTAAACGGCGAAGTGTGAATTCGAAATCAAATCAGCGTCAGGTGGACCTGAGGGGATGTGACTGATTGCGAATGAAGCGAGGTCCCGAACTGCTGGCCACAGAAGTTCAACTGACGTTTTCCAGTGAATGAGACAACTGCAGTTTTTGCCGGTCGGACGCTTCCCCCGCGTCCATCAGGCCCACAGCCGACATGTCAGGAAACCCCATTCAAACTTCAAACAACCGACACCTCGCCGCACACCTTAGAAATTCTCGACGTGACTCGGCTGTTGGAATGATGACATTGCCGCAATGAACGGAAACTGCGCACAGGTCAGGTACGGGCGTCACCTTGGCGTAGACTTTTCCGTTGCCTGCGGAATTCTCGAAGTCCACATTTGAAATTCGATTGAATGAAACTCTGGTCCAAAATCCGACAATTCATCTCTGAGGGATTGCGAAGTTTTGCGACGGTTCGCTGAACAAACTGGCTTTCGGGGGACTCAAGACATATAATCTCGTCTCCCTTCCCTCAGCTGAGCTCACGACTGGTCTAAATCTGGGTGGAAAGGTTGCGCCGCCCAACGCCAGCCGCGACTCATCGGGAATGATTGATGTTGCCTGCCTGAGCAGGTTGAATTCGGTCCATGCCTTCACAAGAGTGCGCGTCCATGTTGATGATTGTGATTCGGGTCCTGTATGCCTTCATCTGTGCTGGTGTCTGCCTGGCCGCAGTGCAGCCCGAGGACGTTCCGCAAATCATTTCGGAACATAAGTTTGCGTCGTTTGTCGTGTTTTTCCTGCTGACACAGACCGTCACGATTGGTGACTTGTTGATCCGGCGAAAGCGGCTCGAAATCATTTCGGCCGTCTATTTTGGTCTGCTGATCGGATGGTTGCTGGCGTACCTGTTGCTGCTAGGGCTGGGCCCGGTGATTCATACCCGTTTCCACCCGATCGTCGCACTGCTGCTCGGCGTGATGCTTCCCTATATGTGCATTTCGTTCCTGTTACAGACAAAAGACGATTTCCGATTCATCATCCCCTATGTTGAATTTGCTCGCGAAGTCAAAGGGGGGCGTCCCCTGATTATCGATACGAGTTCGCTGATCGATGGGCGAATTGCCGATGTGATGGATACCAATGTCCTTGATACTCAACTAGTTGTGCCCAGCTTTGTGCTGGAGGAAATGCAGTCAATTGCGGACAGCAGCGACAAAATGCGGCGGACTCGAGGTCGACGCGGTCTGGATGTCCTGACGAAGCTGCAGCAGAACCCCAAAGTCGACGTTCGGATGCACGAAGTCAAAGACAAAGATCTGGCGGAACTGACCGTCGATCAGCGACTGGTCGCATTAGCCAAACGCCTCGGTGGCCGGGTCGTGACCAATGACTTCAATTTGAACAAAGTCGCCAGCGTTCAGGGAGTGGAAGTCATTAACCTGAATGACGTTTCCAACGCACTGAAACCACGCTATCTCCCTGGTGAGCAACTGCGAATCAAAGTCATTCGCGAAGGTGAATCGTTCGGCCAGGGTGTCGGATACCTGGACGACGGCACGATGGTTGTCTGTGAAAATGCCAGTGGACTGGTTGGCAAAGACATTGAAGTCGTGGTGACCAGCATGCTGCAGAACAGCGCCGGTCGAATGATTTTCGGCCGCATGACGGGTGCCCCGGTCACCGCAGGCCGATAATTCGGTTTTCCATCAGTCAGGACGCCAGCGACTGGTTCTACACTTACCGAACCGGACGCTGGCACGTTCTGGCAAACAGGGCCCGCGCATTCTGGCAGACAGGCTCGCGTGAGATGCTGGAAATCGAACGTGGGATTGAGGATAGTGGACGTAGCCGGAATACGGTCGATTTACTTTCCCTCACCACTCTTCTCTAGCTCGTAACGATCCAATGCCTCGTATCCAGCAACTATCCGCCAGCGTCGTGAACAAGATCGCGGCTGGCGAAGTGATCGAACGCCCGGCGAGTGTTGTGAAGGAGTTGCTGGAAAATAGTCTGGATGCTCTTTCGTCCCGAATTGAAGTCGACGTCACCGCAGGTGGCACCGAGCTGATTCGAATTGTGGACGACGGAGAGGGAATTCATCCGGACGATCTGATTCTGGCAGTGACCAGCCACGCGACCAGTAAGATTCGCAGCGCTGACGACCTGTTTGATGTGCACACGATGGGTTTTCGCGGCGAAGCAATGGCTTCTGTTGCTGAAGTCAGTCGGCTCCGAGTCCGCAGTCGGCAGGAGAGTGCGGACCATGGAATGGAACTGGTTGTCGATCTGGGACGTGTGGAGCCTCCCCGTCCCTGTGGATGTCCCATGGGGACTCAAATCGAGATCCGCAACCTCTTCGAAAACACTCCCGTTCGTCGCAAGTTCCTGAAAACCATTTCGACCGAATTCGGGCACATTGCCGAACAGTTTTCGCGGATCGCACTCGCCAATCCGCGATTGCATATGGTGTTGCGGCATAACGACAAAATCGTTCACGAACTTCCCGCGACCGATCGGCCGATTGACCGGATCCGCCTGTTTTTTGGCTCAGACGTCGCGGATGAATTGATCCCCGTCGAATCCGAGCAGGATGGGACAAGGATGTGGGGCTATGTTGGTCATCCCAACAATTCCAAATCGTCCCGACGGCAACAGTATCTGTTCCTGAATGGACGCTGGATTCAGGATCGATCACTGCAGCACGCTTTGACGGAAGCCTATCGCGGGTTGTTGATGGTGGGACGGCAACCGGTCGCCTTCCTGTTCATTGAACTTCCGTCGGATCGGGTCGATGTCAATGTCCATCCAACGAAGGTCGAAGTCCGCTTCCGTGACAGCCAGCAACTGTTTCGTCAGTTGCTGTCGATGATCCGATCCAAGTTTCTCAGCCTGGATATTCAGAGCCAGCTTCGACTGCCCGGAGCCACCGGAGTTCCCGGAACCGGCTTGACCGGATTTTCGCCCCCCACTCCCGTGAACCGGCAACGCGAACTGGTCAATGAGTTTTCCGACTGGTCCACCAGTCGCCTGAACGGAGGCGGCGACGTTGCCCCGTTCAAGCCATTTCCTGCGGAGCTGCCACGCATTCCCATGCAGCAGGATTCCTTTGAAAACACGTCGCTGGCGACGGTTCTGCCTGCTTCCGTCAATGGCGAGAGAGCATTTGAGTCAAACGTAACTGCGGACAGAGTCGATCCAAACGGTTTCGATCCTGATAGTGTCGAGTCAGACAATGTCTCAACTACGGACGCAGACGCCATCGCGAGTCCCTCCGCAGAAGCGTCCGGATCACCCGTGCCGATGGCGAATCCCGCAGCCAATGCCGGATGGCCTGAATCGCGAGCCATGCAGATCCACGATTGTTACCTGGTCGTGGAAACGCCGGACGGCATGACGGTCATCGATCAGCATGCGCTTCACGAACGAATCGTCTACGAGCACTTGCGGACACGAGTCCTGGCAGGGGCCGTTGAATCGCAGCGGTTGCTGGTTCCGCAGCCAATTGAATTGACGGGAACAGAAGCCGCCGCATTGCTGGAACAATCGGAATCCTTTAACCGGGCAGGGCTGGGACTGGAAGATTTCGGCAACGGGACGATCCTGGTGACCCGGTATCCAGCGATGCTGAAAAAGGTTGACCTGAACGAACTGGTTCGCGACCTGCTTGCCAAGCTGGATGGAGGCGGCGCGGCCGGAGTGCAATCCTCGGCCCGTCGCGATATCCTTGATGAGCTGCTGCATATGATGAGTTGCAAGGCTGCCGTGAAGGCGGGGCAGCGGCTGAGTCAGGAAGAAATTGATAGTCTGCTGCAGCAGCGACATCTGGTGGACGATGCCCATCACTGCCCGCACGGGCGGCCGACGGCATTGTCACTCAGCCGGATGGAATTGGACCGACAATTTGGTCGGCTGGGGTAATTCCGGCTGACAGTTGAACTTTGCGACATGTTCATTCCCATACCTCAAGAATAGTTACCAGAACCGATGATTTGCGTTTCCATAGCCCGGACTCGCCACAAGATGGTGTTGGCGGAACATCAGGCACTCGCACAGCGTGGGGCGAAGCTGGTGGAGCATCGCGTCGACTGGATCGCTCGAGCTCCCGATGTCCCACGATTGCTGAAAGACCGCCCGACTCCCGTGGTCGTCACGTGTCGCCGACGTCAAGACGGCGGCAAATGGACGGGTACTGAAGAAGAACGGTTGATGGTCTTGCGGACCGCCATTATTTCGGGCGCGGATTATGTCGACCTGGAGCGGGATATCGCCAAATCGATCCCTCGCTACGGAAAGACAAAACGAATTGTCAGCCATCATGATTTCGAATCGACACCAGACAATGTCGAAGAGATCTGGGCTGAAATGGCCGAGTTGAATCCCGACATCATCAAGCTGGTCACGACTGCCAAGTCCCCCAGTGACTGTGCCCGGATGTTAAAGCTAACCGCTGAGGCCAAGATTCCAACGATCGCCTTCTGCATGGGTGAGTTTGGCATCCCGAGTCGAATCCTGTGTGGAAAGTTCGGGGCTCCCTTCACCTATGCCGCCTTCAGTGCCGAGCGGGAAATTGCTCCGGGGCAATTGACGTTTCAGCAGATGAAGGACATTTACCACTATGACAGCATCACGCGCGACACTCCCGTATACGCCGTCCTGGGAGATCCGATCGGTCATAGCCTGAGTCCGATCCTGCACAATGCCGCCATGCATAAGATCGGATTCAACGGGGTCTACATACCGATTCGCGTGACTTCCGAACAGCTTCCACAGATGCTCGATGATTTCCAGCGGCTTGGTCTGCAGGGCTACAGCGTCACGATTCCGCACAAACAAGCCGTCTTAGCCAAGTACCCCAAATGCGAAGAGATCGTGACGCAGATCGGTGCCGCCAACACGCTGTTCAAAACAGACGACGGATGGCAGTCTGACAATACGGATTACTCAGCGGCTCTCGACAGCCTGCAACTCGCATTGAATCCCAGTGAGACGCTGGAAGGCAAGCGAATCGTGATGCTGGGGGCAGGGGGAGTCGCCCGAGCCATTGGCCTGGGTGTTACGAAACAGGGTGCGGTGCTGACAATTTCCAGCCGGACATCCGAGCGGGCACAATCGCTCGCCGCATCGCTCAACTGCCGTCATATTACCTGGGAAAACCGCGGTGCCGAGTTTGCCGACATTCTGATCAATTGCACTCCAGTCGGGATGTACCCCAACGTCAATGAAACGCCGTTTCATACGAACTGGATGCGCGACGAAATGATCGTTTTCGACACCATTTACACTCCGGAAAACACACTGTTGCTGAAGGAAGCCCGCGAACATCGTTGCCGGACGGTTTCCGGGGTCGAAATGTTTGTGCGACAGGCCGCAGCCCAGTTCACTCGCTTCACGGGCCAGCCTGCGCCATTGGAAATGTTGAAGGAAACGCTTAGAACCAGTATTTCTGCCGCAAAACCCGCCTGATACAGATTCGAGCTGGTTTCGAATCGAATTCGGAACCGAACCCTTGAAAGTGTCAGGTTGTCTGTCGTTCGACGCTCTTTCATTCACGATTTGACGAATTCCTCTGAACGGGTGACCGCAAGATCCCTATGGCCAGAATGCTTTCCCTGATCGGATACCGAGGAACGGGCAAGAGTACCGTCGGGATGCGGCTGGCTCGTCGACTGAAATGGGACTGGCTCGATACGGACAACGAAGTCGAACGACGTGCTGGCCGGACAATTAAAGAGATCTTTGCGACAGACGGGGAAGCGACGTTTCGACAACTGGAACGCGACGTGATCGCAGACCTTTCGACTCGTGACCGGTTGGTTCTTTCAACCGGCGGTGGTGCGATCTTGAATGCCGATTCCCGGCGGGACCTTCGAGCGGCCGGGCCCGTTGTCTGGCTGATGGCCTCGGTCCAGACGATCGGGTCACGCATTCTGCAAGATGCGTCTACCATTTCACGGCGTCCCAATTTGACGGCCACCGGTGGAATTGCCGAGATTCGCGAAGTCCTGAATATCCGCGAGCCCCTGTATCGCGAATGTGCAACGATCATCGTCAACACCGAAGGGTTGAAGTTAACGGAGGTCGTGGCCAAGGTGCTGGAAGAACTTCCCGCCAATCTGCTGCAGGAGAGTCACTCATGACGCCGAGTGATGTACCTCTATGGCTGATTCTTGGCTGGCTGTTCATCTTCGGGACGGTGATCGGCAGCTTTCTGAATGTCTGCATCTATCGCATCCCGCAGCATGAGCATCTCTGGGCACAGCTTTCGGGGCTTTCGAACCCGCCATCGTCGTGTCCCTTCTGCAAAAAGCGAATTTTGACACGGGACAACATTCCGATCCTGGGCTGGCTGATGCTGTGGGGCCGCTGTCGGTTCTGTCGGCATTCCATCCCTCCGCGATATGCCTTGATCGAGTTCTTCAACGGCCTGCTGTGGGTCGTGCTGTACATTGCCATTGTTCCTGCGGGAATGACCGCGAAGATCTCGGACAGTTGCCTGTGGTCACAACTGAGCCCTCTGGCAGCCAATACCGATCCGATGCAGTTTTCGTTCATGTTGCATGTTCAATACTTCTATTACCTGATCCTGGCAGAAGCATTGCTGGTCGCGACATTCATCGATTTCGACCTGCAACTTATTCCTGACGGTTCGACCGTTCCCGCGATGATTCTTGGAGTACTGGGCGCGGTAGTGATTGGAAATCTCCAGCCATGGCCACTCTGGTTCCAGTCGACGTCGATGCTCAATGAGTTCGCACCGTTATGGTCGCCCGCCTGGCAGCGGCAGTACCCGCGCCTGCATTCGTTGGCGGCGAGTCTGGCGGGGCTTGTTGTAGGTGGCGGAATCATCTGGATCCTGCGCATCGTGGGGCAGAGGGTCTGGAAACGAGAAGTGATGGGGTTTGGCGATG
>CAIWEX010000501.1 GCA_903911795.1 uncultured Schlesneria sp. | reverse complement strand
GCCCGCTTCGCTCAAGACGCCAAGACGCAAAGGTTTGAAGGACTTCACGGATGGCCCTGAAAGTTTGAGCGTGCCATCGGTTTCGGGCCCTTCCCGTTGGTCAGACCCCGCCACCCATTCGGTAGCGTTTAAGTCGTTGCCACCACCCGGACAAGCCGGGCGGAGGGCGGACGCAATGCCTGCCATGGACGTAGCTGCTCAGTTGTGACCCCGTCGGGGCAAGCCCGACGGAAGTCTCTTCGATGAAGCACGCACGCAGGAATGAATTCGACTTCGTTCGGCGCGGGTCTCCCGACCCCGCCGAAACGGCCGACCGAAGGTCTCCTCTTCAATTCAAGCAAGACCGTTGGTGGGATGAGGGACAGAATGATGAAGAAATACGATTGAGTTCGCGGAGCGAACCACGACTATCTGTTTCACTTTCGCGATTTAATGCCGCAACGATCACGACGATGGCTTGAGAGATATCGAAATTGTGATCATTCGATTACGATTCGCGGCCGGAGATGGAATCGTCTTGTATCTCCTCACTTTCCCTTATTCGTTGACAAGGTTTCAGTGTGTCGGTTCATCGCATTCGTCTGGCAGGTCCCTGGGGATACACATGGCTGGAATCACTCGATCATAAGAAGCCTGAACAGGTCTCTGGCACGATCAAGATCCCTGCTGACTGGCAAGTCGTGTTTGGCCTGGTCGCAGGCAGCGCGATCTTCTCCAGAAAGTTTCATCGGCCAACAAATCTGGAACCACACGAACAGGTCGTAATGCATTTTAAGGGGATCGCCGGAAGCGGAGAGATACGACTGAATGACGTCGTTCTGATGAAATTCCCCGAGTCGGCAGGCGTTCTCGAATGCGATATCACGACCTCCATGCAGGCCTTCAATCGCCTCGAAATCCAATTGCGCTTCGATCCATCCATATCCCCGGCAACGCGCGGTGGTTTGTATGACGACGTTGCGATCGAAATCCGCAGTTCCGGTTCTGACGATTCAGAATCGAAGACGAACTAATCGAGAATTGCATTTCCTTCGAATCCCTGAATGGAAGTCGGTACAATTCCGTTACGAACTGATCGGGCGAAGCGGTCGCCCAGATTCAACCGTTTATTCCGAGGTTCACTCATGTTGCGAATGATGACAGTGATCGCGTTGACCGGACTGTTGACGTCGGCCGCACAAGCCCATTTCCTGTTCATCCAAATCGGCCCTCACGCCGAAGCCGGCCGGACTGTAGAAGTCTTTTTCAGTGAGCGAGCCACTGCAGGTGATCCGAAGTTCGTCGCGAAAATAGCTCAGACGGAACTCTGGCGGCAGGATCAGTCTGGCAAGTTCATTCCGTTGCCCGTCAAATCCGGGACGGATCGGTTGCGTGGTTATTTGCCTTCGGGTCAGGCCGTCTCGGTGATCGGTCGATGTGAATACGGCGTTCTGAAGCGAGACAAGTCGTTTCTGCTCAAGTACTACCCCAAAGCCGTTTCCGGCAAGCCTGAAGACCTTGCGAAGCTGACTCGATACGAAGCGATTCCACTGGAAATCATGCCGCAATTTTCCAGCGACTCTGTCACCCTGACCGTGCTGCACGACGGGCGTCCTGTCCCCAATACCGCGGTGACGACTGTCGATGCTGATCTTCAAAATGAAGAATTGAAAACGGATGAGATGGGAAAGGTCGTCTGGAAACTCCCCGCGGCGGGCCCATACGCGGTCTACGTCAAGCATGTCACCGCGCAAGAGGGAACACGTAACGGCGAGGCCTATCAGGAACTTCGTGAATTCGCGACGCTGGGGTTTGACTGGCCACTCGATGGATCACGTGTCGACGCTGACGCGGTGGCGATGTTCGAAAAGGCGATTGCTGCTCGAGCGGCCTGGAAAGACTTTCCAGGTTTCACGTCATCCGTCACCGTTTACCTCGACGGACGCCGCCATACCGGAACGGTGACAGTGAAGCCCGATGGCGAAGTCTCGTTCGGGGCCGAACCGGTATTCGAAGACGAGGCTGCTCGGGATTGGGTTCGCGATCAGCTTCACTCGATGGTGATTCATCGAGTACCCTCGTCGGGAATTCGCTCGACGCCGGTTTTGAACTTTGCCGACACTGATACTGACAATCCCCTGGGAAGACTGCTGACGTTTCACGGCGGGCGGTTTGCCTCAACGTATCGGATTCGTGACGACGAGATCATTGTCGTTAACCGCAATCTCGGCCGCGAAAACATGTCGCTGCAAATGCTCGAGAGCGAGCGAAACGCTGATGGCAAAGTTTTGCCGCGTGCCTACCAGGTGCAGTATCGCGATGCAGAAACCGGTTCAATCAACCGCGTCGAAACATTCCGAAATCGGTGGCAGCGGGTTGGTGCATTTGATCTGCCAGAGACCATCGGGCAGACAATTTCCTCGGCAGGCGGAGTGAGCGTGCGTTCACTGAAACTGACGTCGATCAAACTCAATTGAGAACCAGATTCATTATCGCTTCCGATACTCAGCAACGGCAGCATCAATCCGGCTGCTGAGTCGAGTCCAGTGTTCCAGAGTCCATGCGAGTTCCACCCGACTGACTGTCGGCCTGAGGGCAACCAGCGCAAGTTCACACGGAGCCTCACCGATCCATTGCGTCACCGCGTGGGCATAGATTCCAAGCTGAAACTCATACGGGCTCAATATCTGCGAATTCTCGGCATGAGCAGGGAAATTGTTCGTCTTGTAATCCAGGATATGCCACCCGCCGTTCGCGTCCTCGTAAAGCAGGTCGATGACTCCGCGAACCAGCGTGGGCGATTCCCCTGTCGACGCGGGCCACCGCATGGCGAAATCCACTTCGCGATACAACGTCTTCGCTGCCGCAATGTCGCCCATGATCGAGGAGGTCACCAAGCGAGCCAACATTTCTTTGGCGATGCCGATCGTTTCCTGGTTCAAGTCATCCTGCACTCCTTCGATGGCATCGTCTAATAGCTGGACCCAGCCAACCGGATGTGCAAAGTCGATTCGTTCGAGGACTGCGTGGACGAGTGATCCCAGGGCCGTCGCCTGGTCGGAATCGAGAGTCGTTTCTGAATCTCGTGGACGTTCTGAACGCGTATGACTGATCCCTCGCAGTTCGGCATCGATTGATTCCAGCCGCGATACACTCACCGGAGGAACCTCGTCGGCGGCACGCTCGATACGATTTGCCAACTCGGGAATCTCTGACGGGGGTGCCAGCACCAGAAAATCCGCGAGCTGAGGAATCGGGATCAGTTTTTCAGACGTGTGACTGACTCTGATCGCCTGCGGCGGCCGATGGTGAGCACGAATATCAGGGATCGACTCCCGGCCGGCCGTTGCAGCGACCGAAGAACCGAGAAGCGGGTCGGTCTGTGGGAGTCCCGTCGAAATATCAAAGCGAGATTCCACCAGTTGAAACCAGGGGGAGTGCTTCTTGACGGTCGGATCGGTCCCCGCCGAGAGAATCAAATAGTCTGCGGCTCGAGTACAGGCGACGTAAAAGAGCCTGATCGTTTCTTTTTCGTCAGCCTCTTTCTCCATCAGCCCGTACATTTTCAGGCCCAGATTTTCGTGGGACTGACCGAATGTCTCCTGTAGTTTGACGAGTGCCCCAAAATCGGGATGCAGCACGGCTGCTCGGGCATGCGGCGGACCTTTGCGGTCGATGTCTGCGACGATCACAATCGGGAATTCGAGACCTTTGGATTGGTGAATCGACATCAGTCGGATGACTTCGCCCGTTTCAGGCAGCGTCGTCGCAAACTCTTCGTCGGTTTCTTCGATAACCGATGTCTGTAGTCGCTCAACGAAATCCTTCAGGGTGAAGAGCTCTGCACGGTCAAATTCCTGTGCCATATCCATCAGCTTGCGCAAGTTGGCGACCTTGCGAGACCCCAGGTGCTCTGTGAGCAGAGCGGCGTCATAGCCGGTTCGTTCCACGGCGAGAGCAAGCAGCTTGGAAAGCGGTATTCGATCTTTCTTCGACCGCAATTCCGCCAGGACATTGCGTGCAAATGTGATCCTCCATCGCTGTTCTTCGGAAAGAAACGCCGGGGGTTCCAATTGCAGGTCATCATGCAGGTTGCGACGTTCGAACGGCGACAGTTTTTCACCATCGGGTTCTGGCGACAGTGCGATGGCCTGGATCGAATCATCACTTAAGTTAAAGAACGGTGATCGCAGAATGCCGACCAAGCCAATCAGATCATCGGGATCATCCAGATAGCGGCAGAGATTCAGCAGGTCAAAGATTTCCTGCTGTGCAAAGAATGTTTTGCCACCGACGAGGTAATAATCGAGACCGTACCGCCTGAGAGCAGATTCGTATTCGTGCACATTCGAAAGTGCACGAAATAGAATGACAATGTCGCCTGGCCGAGCACGTCGCAGAATCGGCTTTCCAGATTCGTCCTTGTCGCGGATCTTGGGTGTCTCATCGGCAAGGAGTTCGGCACAGCGTCTGGCAATCCAATCGGCTTCGCGCATCCGCAAATCAGTGGCTGAAACTCGCGTCGAGGCACCATCCGCCTGATCTCTCGACGAATCAGTCGATTCTTCGGCATCGTACGATGCAAACAAGAAGTCGATCGCAGGTGTGGGAGATCGCTGAATCGATTCAAACGGCGTCAATGCTTCGTAGTGGTCACCCATCCCGGCCGAAAAAAGATGGTTCACAAAATTCAAAATGGCTGGCTGGCTGCGAAAATTGACGCTGAGCGGCAACCGGCCTGGCGCAGGGATTTCGGCTCGCAATCGATCGAAGACACCAGGGTCCGCCCGACGAAAGCGATAGATCGACTGCTTCGCGTCGCCAACCAGGAACAGGCGTCCCTGAGTCAACGCATCGCCACAGAGCATGCGAACAACATCAGCCTGCACAGGGTCGGTGTCCTGGAATTCGTCCACCATCAGCAAGCGAACTCCCGCTGCAACACGCTCCCGCACATCCAACCGATCGCGTAGCAGATCACGAGCTCGCAACAGCAGGTCGTCGAAATCCAGCAGTCCCTGCGCTTTCTTCGCGGCTTCATAACAATCCGCGGCCTGATGAGCCAATCGAAGTGCTCGCGCGGACAAGTCTGCCGCAAGCAGCAGATCTTCGTCGTTGATTGTCAGCGTCTCCATCAGTTTTTTGGCATCATCGCGTAGCACACCGAGTGACGTCTTGACCGCCTCGTAGACCTCGGCACTCGGCCAGGTGTCAGGACGTCCCCCTCCCTGCACGCGCGCATGTTCAGTCAGAATCTGTAAGGTGACTGTCGGCGAGGGCCATTCGCGGGACGGTTCCAGCCACTGCAACAAGACAGACCGTCGTTCCAGCATCGTGGCGTGTGTGGGAGTGTTCTCGCGCAGCAGTTCACGCAGTCGGACGGCATTGGGAGACTCGCGAAATTCGGCAATCAACTTGGGAACAAATTCCTTTTGCCAGCGTGTTCGCCAGCCCGAAGCAATTGTTTCCGCCGACTGTTCTCCAAAACTGGCAAACGTAATCTGAAACCGCTGCCCCACGAGGGCTCGAATCAGTTCCCGCGATTTTTCCAACCCGAATTGAAAGACAAATTCACTGGCGTCTTCGTCGTTCTGCTCTAAAAGAGAGTGGATTGTTTCTTTGGCGGCATTTCGCAGCAGGGTGTCTGCGAGTGACGGTTGCAGGACAGAGAAGCGGGGATCGAGTCCCGCATCGACCGCTTGAGAGCGAAGCAGACTGGTGCAGAACGAGTGAATGGTGCTGATGCGTGCGGCATCCAGTCCACGCATAATCGCCAGCCAGTGTTCGACGGCCTCGGGTTCACAATTCTGCAGCCGCTGATGACAGGCAGACCGGATGCGGTCTCGCATTTCCCGAGCGGCCCGGTCGGTAAACGTGATTGCGACCATCGATCGCAGGCTGGTGGAAAGGGTGCCGAGTTCCAGGCCATTCAGAAATCGCTGGGTCAGAACAAACGTCTTGCCACAGCCAGCCCCGGCCGAAAGGGCGATGGACACCCCGCGGGTCTGGATGGCTGCGGCCTGCTGATCTGTATATTTTGGACGGGAAGCAGAGTGCATAGTTCCGGGAATCTAACAGTTTCGGCAAGCTGTCGACAGCAGGGCAAACGGCTTTTTCAATGTAGGGTGGGACAAGACAAGCTCCCTTCGGCCAGATGTCAGT
>CAIWEX010000500.1 GCA_903911795.1 uncultured Schlesneria sp. | reverse complement strand
TACACAAAAAACTTGCCAGCGGCATAACGCCGCAGCGGCCCACCCCAGATACCAACCAGAAAGAACAAGGGAATCAGTGTGAATTCAAAAAAGACATAAAACAGCAGAATGTCGAATGAACAAAAGACCCCAATCAAACCGGTTTCGAGAATCAGCAGACAGGCATAGAACTCGGCCGCCCGATCCTTGATGGCGGTCCACGAGACCAGCACGGACGAAATCGTCAGGATGGTGGTCAGCAGCACGAGTGCCAGACTGATTCCGTCCAGTCCCAGGAAGAACTCCATCTTGATTGCCGGGCTACCTGGTCCGGACGCCGAAAGGGGTCCCGCCACCGTTAAATCGAGCCACGTCTGCCGCAGCACTAATTGCGGATGGACGGGGCCACGTTCATGGCTTTCAATCGCTGGCAAGGCCAGGTACTGGGCGGCAACTCCCCAGGAAACAAAGAACGTTGCGACCGTGGCGATCAGGGCCACCCAACGGGCGCGGACTGCCGACGCTTGCGGATCGAGCAGCAACAAGGCTACCGCCGCAAGGGCTGGCAAAAAAATCATGACAACTAACAAACTGGGCATCGAAGAATCTTCCTCACATCGTTCCCGACGTCGTGACCGCCAACGCTCTGAGCACCGTGATCAGGCAAACCAAAAGCCCGATCATCATCACCATGGCGTAGTTCTGGACCATCCCGTTTTGGATCGGACGGAGCACACTGCCGAACAGGGCAGGAATGAATCCCACACAATCCACCAGTGTATCGATGACCCAACGATCGAACAGTTCACACATCTTTGCAAACCCACGCAGCGGGCTGGCGATAAACTTGTACCCACACCAGTCAATAAATAGACCTTCGTTCGAAACCAAAAAGGGGATCGGTAAGCGATTTTTTAGGTTCTCGGCAGTTTTTGGTGATCGGACATACATGAAATAAGCGACGCCAATCCCACCGATCGCCAGAACCGAGCTCACCCCCATCATCAACCAGTCCATCGGGAACTCGTGTCCCTCGGGGAACCCAGGTGTGTGATGCAGATAGTGGGCGTACAAATGGGTCGGACCTGAGATCAGTCCCACGACCAGAGCCGCACCGGCCAGAATGGCGAGCGGACCTGCCATCGCGGGTGGTGCATCATGCGGATGATGTCCCGCCTCTTCTGGAAACTTCTCGTCACCCCAGAAGGTCATAAAGTAAGCACGGAAGGTATAGAAGGCGGTCATCAACGAGGTCAGCAAGGCAATCCCAAGAATGACGCTGTAAAAGCCACCATGTTCGGATCCGCGGGACGCGGCAGCCAACACGGCCAGGATTTCGTCTTTACTCCAGAACCCTGACAGCAAAGGGACACCCGCCAAGGCGAGTGCCCCGGCGAGAAACGTCCAATGCGTGATGGGCAACGCCTTCCGCAGTCCACTGAAGCGACGCATATCAATCACGTCACCCATCGCATGCATCACGGAACCTGCTGAAAGAAACAAGACCGCCTTGAAGAAGGCGTGAGTAAACATGTGGAACATGGCAAACGTAACAGCAGGGACAGCCAATTCGGCACCACCGCCGGCGGCACCCAATGCCATGAACATGTAACCGAGTTGACTCACGGTCGAATAGGCCAGGACTCGTTTCAAATCGTATTGCGTCAACGCCGTGATGGCGGCGATCAAGGCCGTCGCAGCCCCGATACCCGCGACTATCATTTGCACCTGAGGTGCATGGACGAAGAACGGTGTGCAACGGGCGACCAGATAGACCCCCGCAGTCACCATGGTGGCAGCGTGAATCAAAGCCGAAACAGGAGTCGGCCCTTCCATCGCGTCAGGCAACCAGACTTGCAGAGGAAATTGAGCCGATTTTCCGACCGCACCGACAAAGAGCAGCAGGCAAATCCAATGGAACATTTCAGGTTGGCTTTTCAAAACCTCGGCAATCCGTTGAGGTGATTCAAAGAG
>CAIWEX010000499.1 GCA_903911795.1 uncultured Schlesneria sp. | reverse complement strand
TCGACGATTTTCAATACGCTCGAAATCAGTTGCAACGGCTTCACTGCCGGAAAAGAACCGATCGAGTTCGATAACATTTCCTGGTACGGGCCAGACAAGATTGCTCCATCGATTCGTGATCCCCAGAAGCTCTATGACCGCCTCTTTCTGCGAGACAGCTACCGGAAGCATGTGGCGGATGTGACCGACCTGGTTCTTGCCGACGCCCGGTCATTGTCGAAGAAACTGGCTCGCGAAGATCGTCAGACCATGGATCACTTCATGGAGATGATCCGAGACATCGAAATCCGCATCGCCAAGATGCAGAAGCTGCTGACCAGTGTTGATGTCGCAATTCCCAAGAACGAAGTGCTGCCGCGGGGCAGCTATATTCGATTGCAGACGGATCTGATGCTGCTCGCCTTTCGGATGGGAATCACAAATGTCTCGACCTTCATGATCGGCCCCGAACGCTGGGATGCGACGCTGATGTATGAAGGAGTGTTCGACAAACCCGTTCAGCACCACAATATGACTCATAATCAGCAGGGTGATGGGTACAAAGATCTGCAGAAGATCGACATTTTTCACATGCAGCAGTTCGCAGACCTGATCCGAAGGATGAAAGAGATCAAGGAATCCGACGGAAGCACGATGCTGGATAACTCGCTGGTCACCTACGGCGCCGGACTGGGTGACGGCGCGACACACCAGTTTTACGACCTGCCGATGATCGTTGCGGGTAAGGGACAAGGACAGATCAAACAGGGACGCCACGTCAAAATGAAAAGTGGCACTCTGAATTCCAACCTGTGGCTCACGGTCGCTCAGTTGATGGAGCTGAAACTGAATTCGTTTGCCGACAGTACGGGTGTTGTCTCGGATTTGTGGACGTAAAACGCTCTCAACAGATTCACACGCGCACTGGTCACGATCCCGATTGGCCGGGAACGCGAACCGAGGAACCTTCTGGCGATGTACTTCTTAGGCTTTTTTCGACGGTCTCTCGTGCTGTTTGGCATATCCATCCTCGCGTCTGTGTGCCGTGCCGATGACGTGGAATCCTTCCTGAATCCCCTCGTGACGAAACATTGTCTTCAATGTCACGGCGGCAAAGAGGTGAATGGCGAAGTCAGCTTCAAACAGATCACGACTTCGAAACAGTTCCTTGCACAGCCGACACTGATCAATCGCATGATCGACGCGATTGATGCCAACGACATGCCCCCCGAAACGGAACCGCCGTTGGACGAACAGACTCGTACCAAGTTGCTGGCGACATTGAAGGGCATGCTGCGTGAAGCCACCTCGGGAAAAGAGCGACCGATCCAACCTGTTCGTCGGTTGAATCGGTTTCAATACAACAACTCCGTCAAAGATCTCTTCCAGTTGAAGCTCGACGTCTTTGAACTGCCCGAGAAGTTGATGACTCGCTCCGAGAATTATCTGCACCGGGAACCGGGAAAGATGCCCGGCCGAGTCATCGTGACGTCACATTCGTTGCGTCCGATCGCAGGGCTGCGCGATGTGAAGGCGTTTCCGAAGGATCTGCGGGCCGAACATGGGTTTGACAACCAGGCAAACCAACTGACGCTGTCGCCCCTTCTGCTGGACGCATTTCTGCGATTGAGCGTCTCGATCGTCGAAAGCCCCGATTTTAATAAACAGAACGTCGGCCGCTGGAATGACTGGTTTCGTGAACCAGCTCAAGGGGCCGACATGCCGGCCGAAGTCAAACAGCGGCTGGCACAGTTGCTTTCAATCGCTTTTCGAGGCCCTGTTGATCCCAAAATCCTCGATCGATACACGGCTTATGCGACTGGAAAACTCGAGCAGGGCCTGCCGTTTACCGAGAGCATGAAAAAAGTGGCGTCGGCGGTGCTGTCGTCGCCCCTGTTCCTCTATCGAACAGGCAGTACCACACAGGATGAAGCCCCTTTCGAAATTGCCTCCAGGCTCTCGTTCTTCCTCTGGGGAAGCAGCCCTGACCGTGAACTGCTGCAACTGGCCGGTTCCGGCGAACTGATGCGTCCCGAGGTCCTGGATCGGACCATCGAACGAATGATCGCAGACCCTAAGATGGAAAGATTTCTGGACGCATTTCCATCGCAATGGATGCAGCTCGAAAACATTCTGGCCGCGACACCCGATCCGCAGATTAACAAGTACTACACACTCGACCGAGCATACCCGGCGAGCCTGCAGATGGTCCTGGAACCTTTGTTGCTGTTCGATTCCGTCTTCATCGAAGACCGGCCGATCAAGGAACTGATTGCTCCAAAATTCAGTTACCAGAGCGATTTTCTAAAAGCGTGGTACAACTCCTCGTTGACGCCACCGTCCGTCGACGTTGCCAGGGTCACTGAAGAAAACCAGCGAAACAGCGCACGTCGCAAACATCTGGAAGCCGAGATCAAGCAACTTCGGCTCGAGATGGACAGCTTGATTGAACCGATCAAGGTAAAACTGCTGGCCGAACGCAAATCGAAGTCTGGCGAAAAACCCGCCGTGGATCTGAAGCCGTTCGCCGCGTGGGATTTCAACGGCGACTTGAAGGAGTCGATCCGATCACTCGATTTGACGCCGCACGGAAAAATTGAATTCAAGGATGGGGCCGTAGTCCTCAATAAGGCCTATCTGCAAAGCCCGGGATTGCACGTGGATCTGAAGGCCAAGAGCCTGGAAGTCTGGTGTCAGGTGCATAACCTCGACCAGCCGGGCGGCGGCGTGATGGGGATTCAGGGGCCGGGAGATTTCTTCGACACGATTGTGATTGGTGAAAGAAAACCGCGACACTGGATTTCAGGGAGCAACGGATTTGCTCGAACCGAGGATTTTCCAGAATCAACAGAAGAAACGAAGGTCGGCGAAGTTCTGCATCTGGCGATGGTCTATCAGGAAGATGGCACAACGCTGCTTTACCGTGACGGCAAGCCCTATGGAAAGCCGTTTCGGAAAGGGGCGGCCACGTTTCCTAAGGAACAGAGTTTTGTCTTGTTTGGTTTGCGTCACCTCCCTGCCGGAGGCAACAAGTTTTTGAATGTCAGTATCGACAAAGCCCGTTTGTATGATCGGGCTCTGACCGCTGAAGAGGTGGCTGAATCCGCCAGCGGAAACGGCCTGTTTATTTCCGACGCCGATCTGCTGATGGCGATGACCGCGGAACAGAAAGAAAAGCGAGCAGCGCTGTCAAAGTCGCTGGAACAATCCGTAGCGGCTTTGAATCAGGTTCCCCCAGACCAGGATCCCGGCAAATTGCAGCAGGAGATGCAGCGGCGATTTGAAGACGATCTGCGGAACAAGCTGCGATCACAATCGTTTGAACGAGTCGCGATCACGGACCAGCGTTACGGAGGGATCATTACCAACGCCGCCATGCTGAGTATGAATTCCGGCCCGAAAAGAACTCACCCGATCGCACGAGGGGCCTGGGTGATTGAAGTGATTTTCAATGATCCCCCGCCACCTCCACCCAACGATATTCCTCCACTGAACGAAGACGATTCTGCCAAGGATCTGACGATCCGCGAGAAGTTCGCCGCGCATCGCAAAAACCCATCGTGTGCCGGATGTCATTCGCGGATCGATCCGTTGGGATTCGCCCTCGAAAACTACGACATCACCGGCCGCTGGCGAGACAAGTACGAGAACGGCAAGGATGTTGACTCCAGCGGGACATTGCTGAGAAAGTATCGTTTCGAGGGCGTTGAAGGTTTCAAAGAATCCCTCGTCAAAGAAGAAGAACGATTCGCCAAAGCCTTCACGGGCCACCTGCTACGGTTCGCACTGGCCCGAGAACTGACGCCAGCCGATTCGATCACAATCGAATCCATTGTCAACAAGACCAGGGAAAACGAATTTCGTCTGAAATCCCTGATCCGGGAGGTTGTCCTCAGCAGTATTCGATGAGAGGGCGTCCAAAGGCTGCACCGAGTTTTGGAAAGAAAGCCACG
>CAIWEX010000498.1 GCA_903911795.1 uncultured Schlesneria sp. | reverse complement strand
CTACAGCGACGAATTCTTCAACGCGACCCGCTGGCTCCCTGAACGCATTTATCGCTGGCTGACTCCGGTCTGCCTGGAGGCATCGCGCGACGCTCGTGCGACGCTTCAGGCATGGGGGATTGACCCTGAGTCGATCCGTCAGATTTTTGTGACACACTTTCATGCGGATCACATTGCTGGGCTGAAGTGTTTTCCGAACGCTTCTTACGTCTACCGAAGTGCCGCGTACGAAAATCTGAAGAAAACACCGGTTCGCCAACAGGTGCGGCATGGGTTTTTGAAAGATCTGATTCCGGCAGACTTCGAACAGCGGGGGAAAGTCATTCACGAGGAACAGTTCGTGGCGGGTCAAGGTGACTGGCACGAATTCCAGGTCTTCGATGTCTGGGGGGACGGCAGCATGATCCTGGTCGATCTGCCGGGGCATGCCGATGGGCACTTCGGCTGTGTTCTGCAAACTGGTGATCAGCCGCTGTTTTACATTGTGGATGCCTGCTGGCATGTGCAGGTGATGCTGGAACAATCTCCGCTGCCATGGGTCAGTCGACGCTTTCAACACGATCCGGCTGCTTACTTCGAGACGCAGGCTAAACTGCGACGTCTGACCGAACGAACGGGAATAGAATTGATTGCCTGTCACTGCCCGAGAACATTGAATCATGTCTCGTGAACTTCGAATCGATTTTGTCACACCGCCATTCGCTGGCCACTTGTACCCGGCACTCGATCTGGCAAGTCGTCTGCGGTCGCGAGGGATCGAAGGGATTCGAATCCTGACAACAGCCGGGGGAGCCCCTCCGATTGCGTCGGCGGGCTTCCCGTTTGTCGAGATCCTGCCGGGGCATGACCAGGCGGTATGGTCGATTGCAAACACCCGGATGCAGGTCGGATCGAATCCGATACAGATGTGGCGACAGGTTCAGAAGAATCTGGGGCTGATGCACGAACTGAAGCGACAGTTGACTGAAACCTGGCAGGCTGAACCGCCGGATCTGGTGATCGCAGACTTCGTCGTTCCCGTCGCAGGTCTGACGGCAAAAGGGTTGGGGATTCCCTGGTGGACAGGAATGCCCAGCCCCTGCGTTCTCGAAACAAAAGATGGAACGCCCGCTTATCTGGGTGGCTGGATGCCACGAAATGACATTTATGGACGTGTCCGCGACTGGATCGGGCGCAAGACTGTTCGGACATTCAAAAAGATGTCGGCCTGGATGTTTTCACGTCCGTTGAAGTCACTCTCGATCCCAAGTCTGTATCGTGCTGATGGAACCGAAGTGGTCTATTCTCCCGAACGAATCCTCGCCTATGGAATGAAGGAATTCGAGTTTGAAAGAACATGGCCAGACTCGTTTCATTTCATTGGGCCGTTGATTATCGCACCGACACTTCCCGGT
Source organism: uncultured Schlesneria sp. (assembly GCA_903911795.1). Classification (GTDB taxonomy): domain Bacteria; phylum Planctomycetota; class Planctomycetia; order Planctomycetales; family Planctomycetaceae; genus Schlesneria. Next base: position 2,044 of record CAIWEX010000498.1, on the reverse strand, counting down.
CCGGAACTGCAGTGGGATGAGACCAAAAAGACAGTGCTGGTGACGCTGGGAACTCATCTCCCCTGGGCTAAATCCCAGGCGATCGAGTTGATGCAGGAAGTGGCCCGCAAAATGCCTGACACAATCTTTCATTTCTCGCGAGGTCGAATGGGAACGCGAGAAGTTGAGATTCGTGACAACCTGCATTTATACGACTTCGTCCCTTACAATGCGTTTCTGCATCGGTATGACGCGGCGATCATCCATGGTGGAACCGGCATCACGTATACCTGCATTCAGCATGGCATTCCGATGCTGGTCTGGCCGCATGACTACGACCAGTTTGACCACGCAGCGCGGATCGTCCATCACCAGCTTGGCTTGCGTCTGAAACCACAGGCCAACCAGATCGCACAAGATCTGCAAACATTGACCTCCAGTCCCACGATTCGAGCGTCGCTGGACAGCTATCAGCAGCTGTATTGCAATTATGATCCTGGCCAGAAAGTCTTTGATGCCCTTTCGGTGATTGATCGCAGTCGAAGAAAAATGGAATAGATTTCCGGTATGCTGCGAAATGGTCGTGTGTATAATCTTCGGCAACAAATCATGTCACTGTCACCGGTTATCACCAATGAAATTCACTCATCATGCGAGGACGACTGATGGACGGCCAAACGGACAACAGCGACGATTTTGATGTGGAAGAAGCCCTGGGCTGGGCCGAATTCTGTGGCTGGTCAGCCCTGGTGATGACCCCGATCATCTGGTGGCTGCAGGGACCCTCTGTTTCCACGGATCAGTATGTCGTCCGTTGTTCATTGATCGTGATTTCCTGCGTTGTCGCGGTCGGGCTCAGAATTCGCAACGTGATGAAACGGAAGAAAGCTTCCTGACTTTGACTCTGCGGAAAGGGCAGAAAAGTCCTCCGCATCCGGCCAATGATCCAGCACCATTGGCTCAGGGCCAATGGCTTTTTGAAGCTGTGCAGGATGTAGGGTGGAATCAAAGTTACCCAGAATCTATTCCTCTGGGTTGGGTGGCGGGGGCACACTGGCTTTGCAGAAGCCCCCGAAATGGAACGCGTTTGAACGGGGGCTTCCCCGAAGCGGGTGCGCCCCCGCCACCCTGTCCAGCACCATTGGCTCCAGTCAGATTGACCTCGTCGCGAGCGAGGGACTATGATCCCCCAGATGGAATGTCTGTTGTTCGTTGAGTTTCGGGAGTCACGGATGTCAAACAGTGCGATTACTTCCATGGAACGGATCTGGCAGGGACTTCGTGTCTCGCTGGTTGTGACAGTGCTGTTCACACTTCTGGTCCGACCAGGAATCGCTGCAGAGAGCGAATCGACCGATGGGACGGATCATCCACTGCTGGTGATGACTGCGGCGAGTGTTAATCGCATTCTGGACCGGGCAGTCGAAGTCATGCAGTCGCGCGGGGTCGAGACGACGCGTGAGGATCTCTTCCAGCGGATTCAATCTCAAGGAGATCCTGTGGTTTTGCAGGATGTTGAAAAGTGGTTCGATTTTAACCGCCCCTTCGGCCAGATGCATTTTTTCCGGATGGGATCTACTGACGATTCAAAAGTCAAAACCAAGGCGATGCCTGCCGAAAGTGAAGAGGAGGAGGGTGATGCGAAGCCTGGGAAGCAGACCGGGCAATCTCAGCCGGCAGGGATGGAACAATGGTTTGATTCATTCGACGATGCTGACTTCAGTCGCGTCGTGTACTTCTTTCCTGTCAAAGACTTTAACCTGTTTCTGACAGCGTCAAAGCTGACTCCGGTTACAGGCAAGCCTCATTGCTTTCGCGACGAAAAAGGGAATGAAAGTTACGTTCGTCGAATCGGGGACTATGTCATCGGGGGAGCGGACGAAGCGGGATTAGTTGAGAACTGCCCCGACCCACGCAGTCTGGCGCGCTCCATCCTCGGTAAAAACGACGTTGCGGCTTCCGTGCAACTCAAGCTCTTGCCCGCTACATCAATGGTTCACGTTTAATAACGATGCAGGGCGAAGGCCATACGGGATATGGCCGAGGTTCGGCTTGCGTTGATGAT
>CAIWEX010000497.1 GCA_903911795.1 uncultured Schlesneria sp. | reverse complement strand
CGATGGTCATCGGTGAAGCGTTACGCATGTGGTGAATTCTTCCGACGACCACTTCGGTTCGCCGTAGTTGACGGAATCGCCTGCCGACACTAATCTGTGACAAAATGTCTATTCGAGTGATTTGGGTGTCTGGAGTTCTGCGATAAAGTATTGCCGTAGCGAGTCCACGTATGATTTCTCAAACCGCAGAATATGCTTTGCGAGCCATTGTTTATCTCGCAGATCAGGTCGGAGCTCGAACCACAACTCAAATCGCAGAAACGACGCAGATACCGCCTGGATACCTTGCCAAGATCATGCAGCAACTGGGGCGATCGAAACTCGTCACGTCCCAGCGAGGCTTGAATGGGGGATTCACATTGGCAATCAAACCGGATGAGTTGACGGTGCTGGAAGTTGTGAACGCGATTGATCCCGTGCAGAGATTTCACACGTGCCCGCTGGGCCTGCATGGATTGAATTTGTGCTCCCTGCACCGAAAACTTGACGACGCAGCCCTGGCCATCGAAGCCACGTTCAATGGTTCGACAATTGCCGATCTGCTGGACGCACCATCTAACCGAAAGCCGCTATGCGGGTTTCCTGTTGCGGCCGTCTGCACAGCGGAATCGTAGACCTCGCTTGGAAAGGATTGCGAACGTCACTTCGTGCCGATGCAGTACAACGTTTCTTCGCGTTTTCCGTTACGCTGGTCGGAAACTCGCATGTAGATCCGGCTGCCGCAGAAGGTCGGAGTCGCATAGACGTCGCTACCGAGTTTGTTGTCCCCTTCAAGTTCAAACGCGCGGGGTGAAGCTGCAAAGATGTATGTCTTGCCCGCTTCGCTCGTCGCGAAAATCCGATCACCAACCATGACCGGTGACGCACTGAAGGTTCCTTCAATCCGACCCTTCCAGATTTCCTCGCCCGTAGAACACTTCCAGCACATGGCGACGCCGGCATCAAGCACGGTGTACAGATAGCCGTCGCGAACCAGCATCGATGGAACGTAGACTCGCGTGTTGTTCTTCCAGACGACTTTCCCCGAACCGTCGGCCGCAATGGCCGAGATATGATTCGTCGGATAACCGCCGCTGGTAAAGATCAGTTGACCATCGGTTACGGTCGAAGTGACACATTCTTCGGTCGATCCTTTAATCTCCCAGAATTTCTTTCCCGTGAGGGGATCAAAGCTGGTGACCAGATCGCAACCGGCGAAGACCATCTGCTCGCGTCCGGCGATCTTCAAGACGATCGGCGACGTGTAATTCGGCAGCTTTGGTCGTGGCTCTTTCCAGACGATTTCGCCCGATTCACGTTTCAGGGCTGCAATCGCTCCGGCGCCACCTTTGTTATCCGCCGAGACCAGCAGCAGCGATCCATAGACAGCCGGAGAAGAACCGAAGCCCTGATGCAGCACGTAGTCGGTGATTTTCGTCTGCCAGATCTGCTTGCCATCCAGGCTGAGGGCGGTCGTGTAGATCGCGGCGGAATTCAAGAAGTTGATGTAGATTCGCTCGCCATCACAGGCCACGGTGGACGACGCCAGAGAACTCTTGGCATTCCCCTTGGTGTCAAATCCACCTTTGTGAACTTCGGTCTGCCACAAGACCTTGCCTGTGTTCCGGTCGAAACAGAGAACCGATTGGACTTCACGATCCTGTTCAGCAGTCGCCAGAAAAACGCGATCACCGACGACGGTCGGCGATCCGTGACCGCGTCCGGGAACCGCAGCCTTCCACAAAACGCTCTCCGTTTCGCTCCACTTCAGTGGCGGCTTCTGGTCAGAACTGGCAATCCCGTTTCTCTGCGGGCCTCGCCACCACGGCCAATCGGTCGCTGGAAACGAAACCGCTCCCAGCAATTCACGATCCTCAGCCGCAGCAACCCCGCTGAAAAAAACAGCCAGCCCTACCACGATCCCCGCGCTGAATCGGCCAACCATGAAACGTCATCCTATTAGGTTTGAGTTTTGTAATCTCTCGAAATCCGACCCTACAGGTGTCATCCTGCCCGGAATTGATCGATTGCACAAGTTTCACGGGGCGGATCTGATTCTGATAACGCCATCAGCCGGAGCGCGATCGTGTCCGGTTTGTTCGGCATCGAGAGCACGAAATCAAAGGAAAAAGACGAACCGGACGCTAGCGCGTACCGGCTGATGGCGTTGATTTGCCATCGGTATTCGACCTATCCATTTTTTGCATCACTCTTGCGGTCTTGCGCTTCTCGAACGAACCGGTATACGACAGCATGCGATTCACCACGTCGCGGCCTCGTAGCCTTCCCGTTCCACGCAAAGACTGCCAGCGAGCAAAACCTCGCCCAATCGAACTCGATTCTCGATCGTCTGCAAACGCCAAAGTCTGGCAGTGCCCCGAAACCCAGGGACACGACCAGACTTTTGGTAGACTCAGTTCGAATCAGCGTCATTCATCCAGTTCAACTGTCCAGTACGCTTCGCTGATGAACTTGGACCAGCTTTCGATGCGGGCATCATGCCGAGCGTAGATCGGTTGCCACTTGGGGCGAACCGGTGGTTTCCGCAGCGGCATATGAGCTTCGGTCGGCGTACGGTCTGCCTTACTCGAATTGCACTCCATGCAGGCCAGCACGCAATTCTCCCACGTGCTTGTTCCACCCCGAGAACGAGGTTGCACGTGATCAATCGTCAGCTCTTCCGATCCCGGTTGCGCTCCGCAGTACTGGCACGTGAAGCGGTCTCGTTTGAAGATGTTACGCCGACTGAATGTGACGGTGTTCGTGGGAACGCGATCGTATTCTGTCAGCGTGATCACTTCAGGAACGCGGATTCGAAAAGTCACCGCCTGAACGAAGGGCTCATTGTCCTGTGGGATCAACTTGGCCCAATCGGCCCACGTGTACAACTGGAAGTCATTCGGATCAACGATCCGAGCTCGTTCTGCAGCCACCAGTGTCAGCGACCGGGCAACAGAAGCCACTCCGACCGGCTGCCAGAATCGATTGAGTACCAGGGTTTGTCGATTGAGCATCACCACGATCATGTCCTTCATCGCCAGGGTATTCGGGGGGAGTCGAACCCGCCGCCTCGACGGTCACAACGTCGCGTGCAACACCGTTACACTACGAACACCACAACTCTCAACACCCTCAGGACAAGTCTCGTCCCGTTTCAGTTCGCGAAATTCATGTCGAAAGCATTTTTGACTTGTTTTCGTGTTTGCCATTGTTACATCCCGGCACCAACGATCGGTGGACTTGTCACAGAGTTACATCCATTTACCATGCAACGCGGGTAACATTTTTTGGTGGGGCCGGTGCCTGAT
>CAIWEX010000496.1 GCA_903911795.1 uncultured Schlesneria sp. | reverse complement strand
GTCTGGGAGCCATCGACTTTGGACTGATCGTCGACAGTTCCGTCATCATGATTGAAAACTGTGTCCGGCGAATCTCGCTCAATCGGGAAGGTCGGCCGCATCTGGAAGTCATTCGCGATGCGGCGATCGAGGTTCGAAAACCGACGATGTTTGGTGAGTTGATCGTCGCGATTGTGTATGTCCCGTTGCTCGCCCTGCAAGGATCTGAAGGAAAGCTGTTCCGTCCGATGGCGTTGACGGTGCTATTTGCATTGGCGGGTTCGCTGGTTCTTTCGCTGACGTTTATGCCGGCCCTAGCGTCGCTGGCACTTCCGAAGAAGATGGAAGAGAAGGAAATCTGGCTGATCCGGGTGCTCCATCGATTCTATCACCCGATGGTCCACCGCGTGGTAGCTCACCCGATCATTACGGCGGCAGTCGCGTTCAGCGTGTTTGCCATCAGTATCCCGATTGCGTCGCAATTGGGTGCTGAATTCATGCCACGACTGGACGAAGGGGACCTGCTGATCGAGATCAATCGGCTGCCGAGTGCTACGCTGGAAGACGCCATTCCGATGGGGGCTCAGGTGGAAAAGCTGATGCTGAGCCTGCCGGAAGTTCGCACGGCTTTCTGCAAGACCGGGCGCCCGGAGATTGCCAATGACATCATGGGTGTTCAGCAGACGGACCTTTGGGTACTGCTCAAGCCGCACCATGAATGGCCGAAACATAAGTCGCGCGAAGAATTGATCGAAGAAATGAAAGCATTGCTCGGAGACAACGTTCCCGGGATTATTTTCGGATTCACACAACCGATCGAAATGCGTGTGGACGAACTGGTGGCAGGGGTGAAAGCCGACGTGGCTGTCTTGCTGTACGGCGAGGACTTGCCGACGTTGGCACACTTGGGCAAGAAGATTGAAAGTGTCATGCGATCGATTCCGGGTTCCGCCGACGTGAAGGCAGAACATCAGGCGGATCTGCCAACGGTGCGAATCCAAGTCCGTCCCGATGCGCTCGCTCGCTATGGGATCGATGCGGCTCGTGTGATGGAGACTGTGGCAGCCCTTGGGGGAAAACGAGCAGGACAGGTCTTCGACGGTCGGATGCGATTTCCCATCACGGTCCGCATTCCGCTGGAATGGCGAGCCGACGTGAATCGACTGGAACAACTGCCGGTTTCCGCAGCAGACGGTCGACAGATTCCGCTGGGTGAACTGGCCAGCGTGATCGTCGAGGAATCGCCACCGAGTGTGGAACATGAAGGGACTCGACGACGCACATACATTCAGTCGAATGTGCGAGGGCGGGACGTCGCAACGTTTGTACAAGAGGCGAAAGCAACACTGGCAAAGGAAGTTCCTCTGCCTGCCGGATACGAAATCAAATGGGGTGGAGACTTCGAAAATCTGCAATCCGCGAGCTTGCGCCTGGCACTGGTCACGCCAGTGGTGCTGTTGTTGATCTTCCTGCTGTTGCACACGACTTTTCACTCGGCGAGCCTGGCGGCATTGATCTTTACTGCCGTTCCGATCGCAGCGTCCGGCGGTGTGTTCGCGTTGGCGTTACGAGGAATGCCGTTCAGTATCTCGGCAGGAGTCGGCTTTATTGCCCTGTTCGGAGTGGCCGTTCTGAATGGTCTGGTCTGGGTGAGCGCCGCGGAGCATCTGCGCGAAGAAGGTCATTCGCCACGTGATGCCGCCGAAGAAGCAGCAATGGCACGATTGCGACCGGTTCTGATGACCGCACTCGTCGCCAGCCTGGGATTCCTGCCGATGGCACTTTCCACGACGGCTGGTGCCGAACTTCAACGACCATTGGCATCGGTGGTGATCGGCGGACTGATTACTTCGACGCTGCTAACAACTCTGGTTCTGCCGACAATTTATCCATGGTTCGCACCGAGAAAGCATCAGGTCGAGAAAGTCGCTTAACCGACGTTTTACGTCGGTTTACGTCGAAAAGTATGATCAGTTTTTGAAGAGTTCAGAGACGCCAGCGGGCCTGTCGAAGCTGGGCGTTGGGTGAATCTTTCAGAAGTTCGTACCAGACCGTGACGAGCATTCCGTCATCGCATTCGACGGTTGACGGATATCCCATATCACCCGAGATGGCGTCAGAGTTGATCACGATGGGCGCACTCCAAGTCCGTCCCCCGTCCTGGCTGACACGTGCCTGATTTCCCAATGGTGGGCGGCGATGTCCGTAGCTCATCAGCAATCGGCCATCTTTCAATCGCAAAAGGTGCGACGGATATCCCCAGACTCCGATCGGATGAGGAATCGACCATGACTTTCCGCCGTCCGTCGCTTCCGTCTGCAGGATTTCCTGAGCATTCGATTTGTTGTGGTTCCGGATGTGTGCGATCACTCGGCCATCGGTGGTTTCGACCGCGTGCAATTCATGGTATTGCCGAGGATCGTCTCCTTCGCGCGTCGGGATGGTGGCGAGCCATTGCCAGGTCTGCCCATCATCAGTCGACTGACAGACTCCAACCCGCCGTTCCGGCATCCAGAGTTCGACACCGCAATAGAGCAGTCGCCCGTCTGACAACTGAATCGGGCCGTGGGGACTATTGACGGGAACGGGATATCGAACAGACCAGGTGATGCCACCATCTGTGGAGCGGATCATCCAGGTCCCCAGTTCCCTCTGACGTTGCTCGGGAGTAATCCGGTGATGTGCAGCTCGCCATTCGCGAAGTTTTAAGTCTTCCCACGCGCCGGGCTGCCCTGCAGGGATTGCTTCCGCCTTATCCAGCAGAGACTGATAAGCCAATGACGTGAAGGTCGTGATCAGGATTGATCCCTTGGCCGTTTCCAGAATTCCGGCATCGCGCTCGTCGATCGGGCCATCCAGCAGGACCTGCGGCCAACGCCATGTAGCACCATTGTCCTGCGATCGCATCAATTCGACTCGTCCAAAGGGACAGACGTGTGCTTCACGACCACCAGACCAGACGAGTAACAGTTCACCATTCGTGCGACGGGCCAGCGTAGGCCAGCCATGATAGAGCGGCGGCTTCCAACTGATGAGCTTTGTGTCCAGGATCTTTGCCTTCAGCTCTTCGGCAACACTCATTCGGCCCAAGGCAAACCCCGCTGTTGCGATTGTCGCAGCGCGCAACAAATCCCGACGGTTCAACATGTCGTTCATGGAAGCTTCTTTCCCGGTTTCGGCTGGTATCCCTTGGTCTTTTGTACACCCTTGGTGACGGCGTTCTTTTGCATCTGCTTGCGCAGTTGCGGAAACTTCGATGCCGGCTTGCGAGCTCCGCCAGTGTTTGAACGACTCATTGGACATGCCTCACGACCAGTAGAAAAAGCAACTCAGTCTGTACAAATGCACCTGAAAACGTTGCCTGCGTATCAACAACTTGCTCCCCGGGCGACCAGATGGTGATGACAACACTGATACTCAAGATCACGTTATTGACATTAGAATTGCATAACAAAAATCAAGAGCGACAGCGATGGAGATTGTACTGGTCTACGAAGGCTTGACTATCACAGGGAATCGATTCGGTGTGCATGAATCGGGGGTCTGGTCCTCGCTATGTGACGATCGGCACAGCGATCTGGTTGGCGATCGGGGTGTAGAGATCGGCCTGAACCGAGTCGGTTTCGAGAGACAAAATCAGCGAATATTTTGCAGTTCTGTTCCATCGATTGAGACCAGGACGCTCTTTCCACCAACCGGTGACAGGATAGACGGCAAGAACCCCTGCAGCGGCGAGTTGTGCGGCGGTGCCGGTCCAGACATCGGAGTGGATGGAGCCTTTGGAACGCAGATTCGAACCAATAGTCCAGCTTCGATCGTCCGCTGAGTAATCGGCCTTCTCTTGGTCGTCATCCCAAGCCGACTTTGTGATTCGCTGGAGAAACTCATTGTTGTCAACATCGGTTGGCCGCTTGATATCGAAACGCAACCCGTGCGATTGGTAACGGTGTTTATGCTTCCAGCCTCTACGTCCGGGACTTGGCTCAACGAAATACGAGAGAGTGACTCGCAGCCGAACCGTTTCACTGCCCAATTGCTCAAGGACATCCTTCGGCCACGGAAGGTTGTGCAATCGCATGTCCTTGGTCTTGATATCTTTCTGGCCCTTGTCGCCGATAACCTGATCGAAGGGTTGGAGTGAATCCTGAATGATCAGCGTCGCGTTGTTCCCCGCGCTCCACAGTGCACGGTTCAAGTCGGGGACACCGTAACCATAAACTCGGAGTCGGTTGTGCCGTTTGTCGTTGGGAAACTCGGCGAGCATTGGGACTGTCCAGCGAGCCGAATGAATCAGGAGTCCTCGTACGGTTTCGGGAGAGAGGTTTGGGTAGCGAGACCAGATAATTGCCGCGTAACGAGCGGCCAGAGCGGTGGCCGCGCTGGTGTCGCCTGTCGTTGTGAGCAATGCACCGGCGGGACTTGTTCGAGTCGTCAACAGCATCAGGTCATCAACGTAATCGGCGCGACCGGTTGTCGGGTCGATCGCTTGGTTTCCCCCTTCCATCACGATATCAGGCTTGATCGGCCATGATTTGTTTTCCCACACAATAGATGTTCTACTCGCCGGGCTGAGTTGTCCCGCGTTTGCGACAGGTTTCCAACTCGCATATTCGCTCGAACGAATTTTCGTCTTTTCTGTGTAGGCTCCGACAGACACGGCATTCCATGACTGTGCAGGATCTTCCACACCATGAAGGTGATTTCGACTTGGGTATTCGTGTCGGTCTGCATCCGGCGTGTTTCCAGCAGACACGATTAACAGCCGTGACGGTCGGCCCGCGTCTTCGGCACCTGAACAGATCTGGTCGAGAGCCGCAGACCACGACGATGGAAAACCTTCATCACTGCAATCGGCCGTCGTGATCGTCAGCGCGAACGCGCGCTGTTGCCGTTCGGGAGCAACGATTTCGATTCGAGATACAGACTGCGCCGTTACGTCGCCATACAAATCCGGATCGTGTTGACCATGGTCGGGGAGAATCTTCACCGACTCTAATCGGTGCTGTAACGAAATCGTTTCCGTGGTGTTCAACAAATCAGTCAGGCAGCCGTAGAGCGCCAAGCCCGCCATTCCGGTGCCATGCTGCTGGGGATTACGGTCAGTGGATGACCAAGTGGGATCAACCGCCAACAAATGCTCTTCCGCGAGTGCCAGAGCCAAAAGTGGATGACCACGATTGACGCCAGTATCCAGATGACAAATGGCGGGAGCATTGAGTGGCGGCGGCTGAATTCTCCGCAACGCCTCTTCAATGATTTCTGCCTGATCGCGTGGCGG
>CAIWEX010000495.1 GCA_903911795.1 uncultured Schlesneria sp. | reverse complement strand
CGCGACATTCTTTCCAGATTGGATTGCTGGCGAAATGTCCCCGGAGAGGACTCGTACCGCACGTGGTGCGGGAGCGACGCCCGGCATGCTCAGTGAATTTGTCGTCTTGTCAGAACAGAGTGTCGTTCGGATTCCATCACACCTCTCCTTTGAAGAAGCGGCGACGTTGCCCTGTGCGGCCCTCACTGCCTGGAATGCTCTGGTTGAACAAGGACCAGTAAAAGCGGGTCAGACTGTTGTCCTGCTGGGGACTGGCGGCGTTTCGCTGTTCGGATTGCAATTCGCCAGGCTGCATGGGGCGCGCACGATCATCACTTCCAGTAGCGATGACAAACTTGCCCGAGCCAAAAAGCTGGGTGCTGACGAAATCATCAACTACAAGACTTTTCCGAATTGGGAAGAGAAAGTCCAAGAGCTGACGGGGGGACGCGGAGCCGACCATGTGATCGAAGTGGGTGGAGCTGGCACGTTCGCCAAGTCACTTCGAGCCACTCGATCAGGTGGAAGCGTCGCTCTGATTGGCGTCCTGTCAGGCGTCGCGTCCGAACTGAAAGTGACCGACATCCTGATGAAGGGATTGCGAATTCAGGGGATCTACGTCGGCAATCGCGATATGTTTGAGGCGATGAACAAGGCGATCAGCCAGCATGGACTGAAACCTGTGATCGATCTGGTCTTCCCGTTTGACCAGGCCCGAAAGGCTTACGAGTACCTGCAAAGCGGACAGCACTTCGGCAAGATCGCGATTCAGGTCGGCTGAACCTTCACGGCGATAAATGACACAGCCCCAAGCGACATGGTCACTCGGGGCTGTGCTGTAGCGTCGATCAAGTGATCGAAACGGTCAGTTCGGAGTTTCGGCGAGCTGCAGCAGATCGACGCCGAATTCAATTCGCAACTTTGCACCGCTGGTGACGGGGACGACTTCGATGTTCAGCTTGTCACCGGGTTTGCCAGCGACGGCCTTGGCTCGTTCAATCAAGCCTTCGTCGTCTTTTTCCATGAGCAGCGTGAGTGCTGCGGGTTTGACTTGGAACGAAATCGGAGCCAGCGGAGTCTTGGGCGTTGCTGGCTTCGCGGTCTGATCCAGGGCCTTTTTCAGTCCCTTGAGGTTGCCTCCCCCCATAGCCAACCAAATGCTGTCCGTACGCACGGCAAAGTGAGCATCGCTCTTGCCAAACATCTTCTCATACTCTTCGTCTTCATCGGGGGTTACGGCATGAATCCGTGCTCCGGCGTGCTTGTCGGCGTCGATTTTCACCGTTCCCAGATCAGGGTTGTCTTTCGACAGCTTGATGGCATCGTCGATCAGCTTGGCAACTTCATCGCCCTTTGCAACCGTCATGCCACCAACGATCTGAACCGTATCATCCGATCCCTTATCAAGAACGAAACCGGAATGCATCGAGCCAGCTTTCACGGTCGCCTTCACGACACTAAAGACACGATCCAGCAGCTTTTTGGCCGTTGCGCGATCATCATCTTCTTTCAGCTTTTCGCTCTCATCAATTTCAGCATTGGCCTTTTCCTGAGCGGCCTTCAGGATGGCATCAAATTCTTCGCCAATCCCCGTTGTCGGGTACGAAACGACCATGCGAAGTGGAGCCGTGTCAGAACCGATTCCTGCGAAGAGAGGCTGAGTCTTGCCGAATGCGGTCAACGACTTGGCCATTGTCGTACCGGTCTTGCCTGTCACGGAAAAATCGAGTGCGCCCAGACGAGTCTTTTCGTCGATGTCGAAACCGAACGTGACGCGATCACCATCGTTGACGAACGACTTGGTACTGGCGAGCATCCCTTCAAAAATCGCGTCACGGATTTCCTTTTCACCTTCGCCAGGTTCAGGTCCGTTTTCCATGGACTGCCGAGCACTCGCCTCGAACTGTGTCAGGAAGACATTCTTCAGTTCTTCGGGAAGACTGCTGATGCTGGCTTCCAGAGCAACGTCGTATTTCGTGTTGACGATTTTTGCGGGGTCAGCGAGTTTCGTCAGTGTGCTGGCATCGTTGCTGACAAAGCAGTATTTCCCCGAGACCTTGGCAAACAGCTTGGTGCCGTTAACCGTCATCGTCCACTGCCCCTTGGAATCTTTGAAATCCGGGGTCAGGTCGGTCAGCAGTCCCTTCAGGTCATCGGCATCGGTGATTGGCAGAAACACCACAGGCATCCCTGAGCCAGTCGCATTCCAGTACAAACCTAATGGTTTTGTCTGATCGATCCCGGCCAGGCCCTTACCGCCCGTGAAACCATTGATCGCATCTTCAATTCCCTCTTTCGCACCGTCCTGGCCAGCTTCCCCGGCCACGAATTCCGCGTCGTCAATCAGCGGTGCAATCCCGCGAATTGACAGGACGACCGTTGGCTGCTGGGCCTGCACCATTGATACCATCAACGCTGCGACCAGCACCGCAGACGTCATCCGCCACCCCATTGTCCTGTTCATGACCAACATCCTCATCGTTTCTGGAACTCCGTTACCACACGAGCGAACGGCGGCATGATAGGCGCGCTGAACGCAAACGCGAAGTGAACGAGGATCAAAATTCTATGAACGGATGCGGATGCCCGAATTCTCAGGGGGCGTTCGTGATCGAATCTGGCAGGCGAGCCACCTTCCCATCACGATCGACGCATGCGAGCGTGCTGGTGGCCGAAGCCAGAAGCTGGTCTCCACGCAGCAGTCGGTAACTGTGCTCGATCTTCACCGCGGAAACGTTTTCAACCCGAGTCACCAGGGTCAGCATGTCATCATATCTGGCCGGGGCGTGATAACTGCACTGCAGGCGCACAACGACCAGGAACAGGCCCGCTTCTTCAATTTCGCGGTAGTTCCCCCCCTGAGCCCGCAACATCTCGGTCCGGCCCTGTTCGAAATAGTTAAAAAACTGTGAATGGTGCAGGCACCCCATAGCATCCGTTTCACAGTATCTGACGCGAATCTGAATCGTGAATTCGTTTGACATACTCTCTTCCAAATTGTTCTGGCAACGCGAGTTACTTCGCGATAGCATTTGACCGGTTCAATCAACGGCGGGGGCGGGCGACCAACAATCGCTCTCCGCACCCTGAATTGTACGAAGGTCTCGCCATGCGTTTCGTCATCCTCGTTGCTGCGACCACTCTACTGGGATCATCGTCGATCCTGCACGCTCAGATTACCGTCCAGCAGCCCGTCGTGCGAAGCACCAGCGTCGGTACCACTGTTTCTGTTCCAGATCGAGGGAGTGTTCTCCTCGGCGGAGTCACCTCGGCAGAAGCGTCACGGCAGTCGTACGGCCCATTGCGGACTGGGACCAGTCGGGGATATTCGTTGTCCGCCAGCTCCGTTTCAGCGAGCGTCCGGATCATCGATCTTCAGGCGATGGATGAAGCGATCCTGAATTCGGTTCCCGATTCCCCCACCGCCCGGTCGTTCCGTTCGCCTCGAATGGAGGTTCACACCCCGACAGTGAGTCCAGAATTGGTTGCTAATGATAAGGCAGCCCGGTTTGAGCGGTTGGCTCAACAGGCTGAGGCTGAGGGACGAACAGGCGTGGCGAAACTCCATTGGCAGATGGCGGCCCGCCACGGTTCGACGCTCGCCCGCGAAAGAAGCTTGGCTGCACAGTCCCGCTGAGAGCGTCGGCAACTGGTAGCAATTCTACTGCACAGAAAGTGACTGGGGTGGCGGGGGCGCACCCGCTTCGGGGAAGCCCCCGTTCGATCGCATTCCGTTTCAGGGGCTTCTGCAAAGCCAGTGCGCCCCCGCCACACTAACGCATGCCTTAACCATGGATCGCGGCCAGGCCCGTTTCCAGGTCGCGTTGCAGGTCGCCGGGATCTTCCAGTCCAATCGACAGCCGGACCAAGCCATCTCCAATGCCATATTCCGCGCGTTCGGCCGCCGTCATGAATTTGTGCGACGTTCCCGCGGGATACGAGACGGTCGTACGGGCGTCTGCCAGCGTGGGTGAAAAGGGAATCACATGCGCGAGTGCCCGAAACAGGGAATCAACGGCAGAGCGGCCTCCGGCGAGATCGAATGACAGCATCCCGCCGCATCCGCGCGGCAAGAGTCGTTTGGCCAGGTTGTGATCGGGATGATCTTCCAACCCCGGATAAAACACGTTGGTCACTTGCGGATGCGACTTCAGAAACCGGGCGATCTTGAGAGCGGTCGCGCAGACTCGCTCCATCCGCAGTGGCAGCGTGCGCAGACCGCGTGATGCCAGCCAGCTTTCAAATGGATTCGCGTTCACTCCGTAAAGACTCGACATCGCCCGGATCTTCCGCACCAGACTCGACGGCCCCACGATGACTCCGGCCATCACATCACCGTGACCATTCAAATACTTCGACACACTGTGCCAGACCAGCTTCGCGCCATGTTCAATCGGTCGGATCAGGCAGGGTGTTCCGAACGTACTGTCCACCAGCAGTGGAATGTCGCCCAGTGCCGCAACGATTCCAGGAAGATCCGCCACTTCCAGCAGTGGATTGGAAATCGATTCCACAATGCAGAGCTTGGTCTGTGGAGTCACCAGCGCACCGATAGACGCAACATCGGCGACATCGAAATAACTCACCTTTAGACCGAATGATGCCACCATGTGATTCAAGAGCTGTCCCGTTCGGCCGTACAGCACGCGCGCCGCCAGAACGTGGTCCCCGCTCTGTACCATCGCCATCAGCACTGCTGTCAGCGCTCCCATGCCGGAAGCCGTCACCACTCCCGCTTCGGCACCTTCCAACCGGGCCACATCACTCGCGAATGCCTCGTGGTTCGGATTTCCATCGCGGGTGTAAATGTATCCCTTCTCACGCCCGCTCGTGACAGAATCGAGTTGTTCCAGTGATTCGATGTCGAAAGCAGTGGTCATGTAGACCGGGGGTGAACTCGTCTGAGTCGTAAACGCTGCCGTCCAGCCACCGCGGGCAGCCAGAGTTGATTCGGTAGGATTCGAGTCTGAAGGATGAGACGCAGTCATCGTGAGTCGCTCGCAAAGAAGTAGATCGGCAATGATCAACGACTTTGCCGGAAATCTGCTGGTTTCGCAACGGTGTTATTATTTTCGGTCGATGGGCCAGGCACGTACTGTGAGACTCAATACGATTCGCGAGTCTGCAGGAAAACGGCTTTCTTTTCACCTGGCAGCGTGAAATCAAACCCGCAGCGCTGGAAGAACTCGTCTGAGGAAGTGATGGCCATCACTTCGGAGACGTGTTTTTCCCGGGCGAGTTCGACACAGGCCGTCACCAGTGCCTTGCCGATGCCACGCCCCTGAAAATCGGACGAGACCGCCAGGCTGCGTAGTTCGGCCAGCTTCTTCGAATAAACTTCCAGTGCGGCAAAACCGACGATCCGGTCGTCTGCAATCGCCAGGAAGCCGTTTTCCGTCAGGTCCTCCAGCTCATCTTTGGTCCGTGGCAGCAGGCGGCCCTGCGCCACGAACGGATCAATAAACTGCTG
>CAIWEX010000494.1 GCA_903911795.1 uncultured Schlesneria sp. | reverse complement strand
CCCTCAAGATTTTTCTTGGCAAGACGCAGGTAGAGGCGGAAGAATTGTGCCGCGTTGGCACTGAGACAGAATGCTTTACGTACATGGCTGCAGCAGGGCTCTGCTACTATTTGCCATCTGCTTTCAATTATTTGAAGAGCGATGCATATGAAAACGATTGGGACTTTGCTCTTAGCCTGATGTGTCGTCTTAGTTCGCAGGCAACAACTCTTGGGACTCGTGGAGAGCCACTTGTCCTCATCAAGCGGATTGCCAATTACTGTGACACGCATCGCGAGAAATTTGGGTTCGATTTGAAGGGAGCGTTTGCCGGGAGGGGAGAACTCTTCGACAAGTATTTGCAGGAAATTCGCAGTGCCTAGCCCAATGTTGATTTCCGGGTTCGACATTCGTAAGGGAAATCATTTTTAGATGTAAGGTTGGCCCAGCTCACTTCGAGCACCGGCCCCACGCTCCCCAGCGTCAAAACCTCGGGCCGTGACCAGGCGACGTTTACAAAGCTAGGACGATCTGCATCCAAGTCGTGCGCCACGAAACCAATCTCCATGAACACGCGAGTTCCAAATTCACGGACTGAACAATCTCAGCCACTTCTGCAGTGAACCACAGTTGATATTCCCGTGTCAGCGACGTATCTCCGTTGCAATCGCATCGACCGTCGTACCCGTTCCCTGACACTGAAATCAAAGGTGTCCCGTGCTCCTGACGATTTCTACCACAGTTCAACCCGCCACCGACCTCGGTTTCCTGCTGCACAAGCACCCGGATCGATGTCAGTCGTTTGACCTGAGTTTTGGGAAGGCTCACGTCTTTTACCCCGAGATCTCCGCTGAGCGGGCTTCAGCAGCATTACTGCTCGATGTCGATCCGGTCGGGATGGTGCGAGGTAAAAGTCGCGACCAGAGCTTTTTGCTGGATCATTATGTCAACGATCGCCCGTACGTCGCTTCGTCGTTCCTGAGTGTCGCGATTGCTCAAGTCTTCCGATCAGCCATGTCAGGTCGCTGCAAAGAGCGACAGGAGCTGGCTGAAACCGCGATCCCACTGTCCGCCCGGATCGATGTTCTTCCGGTGCGAGGCGGCGCCGACTTTGTGGAGCGGATCTTTGCTCCACTGGGATATCAGATCCAACTTACTCGTCATCCGCTCGATGAGCGATTCCCGGAATGGGGAGAAAGTCCGTATTTTTCGGTTACGATCTCGGGGATATGCCGACTTGGCGAGTTGTTGTCGCATCTTTACGTCCTGATTCCGGTATTCGACAACAACAAGCATTACTTTGTCGGCGACGATGAACTCGAAAAGCTGCTGGAACATGGTGCCGGGTGGCTGGGCACGCACCCTGAAAAAGAACTGATCAGTCGGCGCTATCTGAATCACAAATCGAGCCTGTACCGCGAAGCCCTCGCACGCCTTGCTGACGACGATCGCAGCGACGAATCTGAAGCGGATTCGCTGCCACTGGAGTCGCTGCTGGAACAGGATGAGCAAACCGTACCACTCAACGATCAGCGGCTGGGAACAGTCCTGGCGACCCTGAAAGGGAGCGGTGCGCGATCGGTCCTCGATCTGGGCTGCGGCGAGGGAAAACTGCTACGTGAATTGATCGCCGACCGACAGTTCGAACGGATCGTCGGCATGGATGTTTCTGTCCGAGCCTTGGAAATCGCGCAACGTCGATTGAAGCTTGACCGAGCTGCTGAACGGCAGGCCGATCGAGTCACCTTGATACACGGATCGCTGATGTATCGAGACGAGCGACTGGCGAACTTTGACGCGGCCGCAATTGTCGAGGTGATTGAGCATCTCGATCCACCACGACTTTCGGCATTCGAACGAGTGGTCTTTGAATGTGCTCGGCCCAGGACGATCGTGCTGACCACGCCGAATCAGGAATATAACGTCAAATGGGAAACTCTCCCTGCCGGAAGTTTCCGCCACAGTGATCATCGTTTCGAATGGACTCGGCAGGAGTTTCAGCAATGGGGCGAGCGAGTTGCCAGCCAGCACGGGTATACGGTCCGGTTCGTGCCGGTCGGCCCGGTTGACGAACGGCTCGGTTCACCAACGCAAATGGGAGTTTTTCATCGTGACTGAACGCGTCCATCAGAACCCGAACCTGATCTTCTCGGAAGGGACGCAGGTCGTCGCGCTCCGGGATATCGTAGGGCAGGGGGGACGTACGCTTCATCCGCGAGGTGCAGTCGGAGTGATTGTTCGTTCACCCGCAGACCTCGATCATACGTATCGCATCCGCTTTCCTGACGGCCTGGAAGAATCTCTAGGGCGTGAAGATGTCGTCATGCTGGCTCATTTCAAAGAAGGAGAAATCGGCGACGCATTAATCTCGGCATCTCGCAGCAATCTTTATGATCGCGTCATCTTCCGATGCATCATCGGTTCCCGCGCGTATGGCCTGGACGATGACAAGTCTGACACAGACTACCGTGGCATCTTTCTGCCTCCGGCAGAACTGCACTGGTCGTTGTACGGCGTCCCGGATCAACTGGAATGCTATGAAACTCAGGAACATTATTGGGAGTTTCAACACTTTTTGAACTTGGCCCTGAAGGCGAATCCGAACGTGCTGGAATGCCTGTACACACCACTGATTGAGAAGACGACTCCGTTGATCGATGAATTGCTGCAGATGCGCACGATCTTTCTGTCGCGACTGGTCTATCAGACCTACAACGGGTACGTCATGTCGCAGTTCAAGAAGATGCAGTCCGACCTGCGCAATCAGGGGCAGGTCAAGTGGAAGCATGTGATGCACCTGATCCGCCTGCTGATTTCCGGAATCAGTGTCCTGAAAGATGGGTTTGTCCCAGTGCGAGTTGATCAGTTTCGTGATCAGTTGCTGGCCATCAAACGAGGCGAAGTTCCCTGGGAGCAGACCGAGACGTGGCGATTAAAACTTCACACCGACTTTGAACGGGCACTGACGGAATCGAAACTCCCCGAACGACCAGACTATGAAAAAGCCAACGCGTTGCTGGTAAAAGCCCGCCGCGCTGCCATGGAAGAAGGGTTACCCTGACTATGACACATACCATGACGATGCCTCCCGAGTTGTTCAGGCAGGTGGAGGCACATCCGTATCCATTACTGTTTGCCACGATCAGTGGGGCGCACCTGTACGGATTCCCTTCGCCAGACTCGGATTTTGACCTGCGCGGAATTCATCTGCTGCCGCTGAAGGATCTCGTCGGGCTGACTGAGGGCGAGGAAACCGTCGAAAA
Organism: uncultured Schlesneria sp.; assembly: GCA_903911795.1. Taxonomy (GTDB): domain Bacteria; phylum Planctomycetota; class Planctomycetia; order Planctomycetales; family Planctomycetaceae; genus Schlesneria. The sequence continues at coordinate 4,786 of CAIWEX010000494.1, read as the reverse complement.
ATCGGGAATCCATAATGGCCTGGAAATCGATCTCGTCACGCACGACGCCAAAAAGTTTTTCGGGCTGATGTTGAAGAAGAACGGATATGTGCTGGAACAGTTGCTGTCGCCCCTGATCGTCGCCACAACACCTGAACATGATGAACTGAAAGCACTGGCTGCTGGCTGCGTCACGAAGCACCACGCTCATCACTATTTTGGTTTTGCGGAAACTCAATGGAAGTTATTCCAGAAGGAGGACCCGCCACACGTCAAGCCGCTGCTGTACGTCTATCGAGTCCTGCTGACGGGGATCCACCTGATGAAGACAGGCGTCGTTGAAGCGAACCTGGTGCGTCTCAATGAAGATGCAAAGCTGCCGTATCTTGCAGACTTGATCGCCCGGAAGACGGGAGGACCGGAACTCGGGTGCCTCAACGCCGCAGATTTTCGTTTCCATCAGGCGGAATACGAACGGCTTCGCTTGGAACTGCAATCCGCATACGAGCAAAGCACGCTTCCTGAAGTCCCCAGCGCTGCTGCAGGGCTGAATGACTTACTGGTTCGAATTCGTCTGAAAGCCTGCCGGGAAGGCTGAACAATTTCACCAAGTTCGCTAGAGCGTGACGTCATCCGATTCATGAGTTAATGAAAAGGAGTGCACAGGACTGTACCTCGCCGAGACACGCTCGGCGGGTCCTCTGAAAATAATTTCCATGAAGATCTCCATTCCAAAGTTGTCTCTTGTCGTTCTGATCGGCACCAGCGGTTCAGGCAAGAGTACATTTGCGAGCAAGCACTTTCTGGCTACGGAAACCCTTTCCTCGGACTTCTTTCGAGGTCTGGTGAGCGACGACGAGAACAACCAGTCGGCGACAACGGACGCGTTTGATCTGCTGCACACGGTTGCCGCCAAGCGGTTGGAACGAGGTCGGCTGGTTGTGATCGATGCCACAAATGTCCAGCGTGAATCACGGGCTCCGCTGGTCGCCATGGCGCGCAAATATCACTGTTTGCCGGTTGCAATCGTGTTGAACATCCCGGAAGAGATCTGCCAGACTCGCAATCAACATCGCGCGGATCGCAGCTTTGGTCCACACGTCATTCGCCAGCAGAAAGCACAACTGCGAAAATCGCTGCGCGACCTGAAACGAGAAGGGTTTCGTCATATCTTCGTTCTCGACAATGTCGACGAGATCGAATCAGCGGTCATCGAGCGAGTTCCACTCTGGAACGATCGCAGCGATGAACATGGTCCGTTCGATATCATCGGTGACGTCCATGGCTGCGCCGACGAACTGGAAGAATTGCTCGGACAACTTGGGTATCTCCGTCACACGGTCGCTGACCCTGGCCCGGGATGGTGCAATTTCGTTTATGAGCATCCTGCGGGTCGCAAGGCGGTCTTCGTCGGAGATCTTGTTGATCGTGGCCCTCGCATCCTCGATACGCTTGGTCTTGTCCGTAACATGATTCAGCAGGGTTCGGGAATCTGCGTCCCGGGCAATCACGACATGAAACTGCTGAGAAAGCTCAGTGGCAAAGATGTCCAGATCACGCATGGCCTGGCAGAAACAATGGCCGAGATTGAGGCCGTCCCGTCCGACGTGCGGGATGCATTCTGTCAATCGCTGGCCGGTTTCCTCGACAGCCTTGTCAGCCACTTCGTGCTCGACAATGGGAAACTCGTGGTGGCTCACGCCGGGATGAAGGAATCGATGCAGGGACGAGGTTCGCGGACCGTTCGTGAGTTCGCACTTTACGGCGAAACAACGGGTGAGACGGATCAATTCGGTCTTCCCGTTCGATGCAACTGGGCCGCCGATTACCGAGGGTCGGCGATGGTCGTCTACGGCCACACGCCAGTTCCGGAACCCGAATGGCTGAATCGAACGGTCAATGTCGATACAGGGTGCGTCTTCGGCGGCAAACTGACAGCCGTGCGCTATCCGGAACTGACTTTCGTTTCCGCCCCGGCGCGTCAGACATACTGCGTCCCGTCACGACCATTTCTGCCGGCCGAACAGCAAGCCCCTGCGTTAAATGCACAGCAACTTCACGACGATCTGCTGGATGCTGGCGATGTGATCGGCAAGCGTATTGTACAGACGCGTCTGCACCACAACGTGACGATCCGTGAAGAGAACGCCACGGCAGCACTGGAAGTGATGAGTCGGTTTGCGGCCAACCCCAAGTGGCTGATTTACCTTCCCCCGACGATGTCTCCCTGCGAAACATCGGGCCTGCCGGGGTTGCTGGAACATCCTGCCGAAGCGTTTGCCTATTTTCGAAATCAGGGAGTGCCGCAGGTCATCTGTGAAGAAAAGCACATGGGTTCCCGCGCCGTCGTTGTCGTCTGTCGCGACGCCGCTGTCGCGCGCGAACGATTTGGCGTCATGGAGGACGAATCGGGGATCGTCTACACCCGGACAGGTCGTCGCTTCTTCAATGACAGCGATCTGGAGCGGCGATTCCTTGATCGAGTCCGAGCGGCACTGACTGCTGAAGATTTCTGGACTACTCACGATACCTCGTGGGTCTGTCTCGACTGTGAACTGATGCCGTGGTCGGCCAAGGCACAGGAGTTGTTGCGATCCCAGTACGCCGCAGTTGGTGCTGCCGGTTCCGCATCACTCCGTACTGTGACTGCTGCTCTGAATCAGGTTCGTCCGCGCGACGGAGAGCTTCCTGCCGGGATTGCGGAATTGCGTCAGCGTTTTGGCGGGATGGGCGACAATATCACAAAATTTGTCGCCGCCTATCGGCAGTATTGCTGGTCCGTCGCTTCGCTCGACGACATTAAACTCGCTCCGTTTCACCTGTTGGCCTCGGAGCGCAAGGTTCACACGCACCAGAATCATCTCTGGCACATGGAGACACTGGCGAAGGTCTGCCGTCACGATCCACAGTTCCTGCTGGCCACGGACTTCCAGGTGATTGATGTTACTGATCCCGATCATGAACAGGCTGGCGTCGAATGGTGGCAGGCCCTGACGGCTCGCGGCGGGGAAGGGATGGTCGTCAAGCCAATCGATTTTGTCGTTCGTGGAATGAAGGGGCTGGTTCAACCCGCAGTGAAGTGCCGGGGCCAGGAGTACCTGCGGATCATCTATGGCCCAGACTATACTGCCGAGGAGCATCTTCAGCGTCTGCGACGACGGGGGCTGGGTGCCAAACGCTCACTCGCCCTGCGCGAATTCGCATTGGGGCTCGAAGGACTGGAACGATTCGTTCGCAACGAACCGCTTCGGCGAGTGCATGAATGCGTCTTCGGAGTCCTGGCTCTCGAAAGCGAACCCGTCGACCCACGGTTGTAGTGAAATTTGTTGCGAATATGCGTCCCGTTTAGCCGCGCCGACTATACTCCTCTCAGCGGATGCTTTTTTACTCAGATGCTTCTGCGGAGTTCAGGGCAACGTCAGCCGGACCATACGATGTCGTTCACACATGCGCTCACGCTGGCTCGCTACAACTGGCCGCTCTATCTGGTGGCGTTCAGTGGAGCGATCATTGGTACCGTTGTCGCATTGAATGGTCACTCGTTCCTCGCATTCCGCGTTGCGGGAACACTCGGAGCCCTGATCGCTGTCTGGTATGCCGCAGCATCCTTTCTGGCATTTCATGCAATGTTTGATCGCTCCAGGCTGCTCGGTGGAACGTGGCTTGGTGAATTAATTTCAGAGTCTCCTGCCCGTTGCATTCAAATCAGTGTTTTCCTCGAAGCAACGACGCTACCAATCGCGATGGTCTTCCCTCAGGCCGAGGTGATCCTGCTCGATTTGTTCCGTCCAGAGTTGATGACCGAACCGGCGGTCACACGGGCTCGTCAGATCGCAAAGCCGACGCATGCGATCAGCTCCACCATCGATTCACTTCCGGTCGAAGACGGCTGGAGTGATGCAACAGTCATCACGCTGGCTGCCCATGAAATACGCCTGAAATCGAAGCGGGAGCAACTCTTCCGCGAACTGCAGCGAGTGACTGCGCATAGCGGTTCGATCATTGTAGTTGAGCACCTGCGTAACGTCGCCGCACTGCTGGCATTCGGTCCGGGCCTGTTCCATTTCTACCCGCGCAGTGAATGGATCCGGCTCGCACGACAGGCGAAGCTCTCATTGAAATCTGAAATCGCGATCACACCATTCGTGCATGTTTTTCAGTTCACACCCGAACAGAATCACGCGAGCCCCTGAAGCACCGACTTCAGGGGCAGGCAATATCACGATTGCGTTGCCAGCAGGTTCAACGCCCGTGCGATACGAGCCTGGCAGCGGTCTCGCCCGAGGATCGCCAACGCGTCAAACAGTCCAACTCCCACAGCACGGCCTGTTGTGGAAATTCTGACCGCGTGCACGATCTGCGCGATCTTGATGCCGTTTGTTTCCACGAAGTGGTGAACCAGCGCATCCAGTGTGGGGGCATCGAAGGGTTCGACGGTTGCCAACTGGTCGCTCAGAAGTCGCAGCAGACCGGGTGCTTCTGCAGCATCGCGTAGTCGTTGTCCGAACGCTTTCTCGTCGTAGGTCAATGCGTCGTCAGACACAAAGAATTCTTTGTAGTCAAGAATGTCGCTGAAGACTCGCAGTCGATCCCCAACGGCTGTAATGACCTTTCCAACGAGCGCCCGTAGGGCATCGTCGGCATCTGCAACCAGACCTGCTTGCTGGAGGAACGGCAGGCAGCCTGCCACTTTTTCTTCCAGCGGCAACTGATTCATCCAGTGCTGCTGGTAGCTTTGCAGTTTTTCGGGGTCCAGACCGGCGGGGGCTTTGACGATCCGGTCCAGCGAGAAATTCTGAATCACTGT
>CAIWEX010000493.1 GCA_903911795.1 uncultured Schlesneria sp. | reverse complement strand
CGTCGTTCTCAGACGTCGTGTCAACCAGGAAGCGTTGGTTCGCGGAGCGAACCACGACTATCTCACGCCTCACGAATTCATGGGGGGCAACGCTTCTCCGATCTCTCATGCGTTCGCCTACGCAATATTGCCGTTCAAAATATCGTTACCCGCGTTGGGCGCCACTGCTTTAGAAGTCCTCGGAGAAGTTGTGTCTTCGCGGCGACCTCCTCCTTGACCTTCGAACAAAATCGCGCACGGTCATTTAGTCCATCGGAAGGATAGGTGTTGGTGCCGGCACGCCGAATGAACATTCCGACAGTGAGATTCCCTCGGGCGACCTGGTGACCTGGAAGATGCGGATCTGATTTTCACCCGTTGAAAATGCGGCTTCGGGCAGCATCACCGACCAATAATCACGCAGGTACGAGACCCGGTAAGTCCTTGTTGTCCCCCAGATCTTTTCATTGACCGCGATAGCGAATTCGATCGGTTCGTCACCCGTGACAGCAGGAGTAATCTGCGACTGCAAATAAACGGGGACGAGTGACTTTTCCCGATACTCGGCCACGTTTGAGTAATTAATCGGGTGAATTTGAAAGCCCGATCTTCGTTGAATCGTCACTTCGCTCACACTCTTTCCAAGAAGTTCGGAATGAGGCCCGACCCGATAGATCTTGAGCGGATCAGCACCCGTTCCAAATTTACCGATTTGCTCCGCAAGAACCTGATACTTGCCATCAAAGGAGGCGTCTACCACGAAATCTCGCGTTCCATCGGTAAAGAGCTTCGTTGGCAGTTCACTGAACTGCGTGGCGATCACCGACCGTCCCTGGACGGCAACGGGTGGAGTCAGCTTCAGCACGTCGAGTATGGTAGGAAGAACGTCTGTGGTCTGGACGTTCAAGTCGATCACATCCCCTGTTTTCTGGTTGGGAAGCTTGATGAACAACGGAACGCTCATAATTTCAGCGAGATTCTTGTCTGTCGGAAGTCGACCAGACATCCCTTTTTTGAAGGCGATTCCGTGGTCAGCCATGACGACCAGCAGGCAGCGGTCATACAGGTTGGTCTCACGCAACCGATCAATCAATCGACCGATCAATCGATCGGTATAGCCAAGCTGCAAGAGATACTGCTGGTTAGCCTGCAACACCGGTAACTCATCATCGACCCAGTTCTCGCCAAACAGTCCCTCAGTTCCCCAGACTTGATTGAGTCCCGAGTCTTCCTTGTACCGATTTCCTGTTGGAAGGTAATTCCATGGAAAGTGAGGCAGTGCAAAATGACCAAACCACAAATTTCGCTCGTCGGTTTCGTGGATACAGTCCAGGAAGTGGGCAAATTGTTCAGACCGGTCGAGGTCCCAGCTGTATCTGACGACACCATGGCGCTGATCACGATCTACGCTAATGACATGCCCCAGGCCGAACCACTCACGTGGGACTGGAGGAGTTTCGATAGGAACATCCGGGGGAATCAGGTCGTGCAGGATGACGACACTCACCGCATGCGTCACAAGAATCCATTGCGTCCACAGATTAGGTTCGGATCGATCGCGGAACTTGTCATGAGGACACAGGGACGTAAACGGTTCAAACGCGGTCAATTCGTATTTTCCCGCGTTCAGAAGCGTAAACAGATTCTGAGGATGTTCCTTCAGGGTCGGGGGACCGAACGAACGACGGAACTGTCCCGTCAGGATTGCGGGAACGGCTCGGTCAGTGCGCGGATGAACCGAAGTACAGTTTCGATACCAGTTCGAGGACCGGGCCAGTTCGGCAAATCGAGGGTAGCGGTCGACGTCAATCATCCGGTTCTGGTCCATCAGACTGACACCGCACAAACAATCGAAGACCACCATCACGACCGGAACGGAATTACCGACTTCCAGAGAATTATTCATCGAAGGCCGGGTCGTATCACGGCAGTACACCGCCAGCAATGAAATCGGAAACAGCAGTGAACCGACTGCCGCGACGTTCAGCAGCGACCGCACAGGCCCAAATCTTGGCAAGTACATGCCGAAGCAGCCGCCAACGAAACATGCAATGAGCGTCAGGACACCGAAGCCGCCTCCAGACAGCCGATGACTGAATGTCTCCAGCATCAGTAAAAGGGACATCAGAGCCGTAAAGCCATTCATCGCAATCGTCGCCAATCGCCCGTTGCTTCGCTTCAGGAAGTGAATCGCCAAGACAACGATTCCCGGCACAATGACGGACCAGATGACAATAAATACGAGAATGGTCACAGTCGCCAATGAAACAAGAAACGAAGTCCGTTCCTGCAGCCTTGCAAACATCGGCCCCGAAACAGCGAGCGAAAACAACGCATAGACCTGAAACACCCAGCTCCAACCCCATTCTGCCGATTGCCCGTGCGCAGAAAGATTCTGCGAACCAATGGACTCGGCGGGTTCTGATGACGGTGATTCAGGCATATTCGTTTTCAAAGTGGGATTGAAACAAGCGATGCGACGATACAGGGCCATCTTCGCAGAGAAAAGGCTACTCGATCAACCTTTGCAAAAGGTTAAGGATTGCGCGGAGCGTGGAAGAAGGACGTAAACGCAGAATAAACGGGGGTGACGTCCCCTGATTTTCAGGCGAACAGCCGACATCAGAGCATATGATGTGTCTATTAGAACAAAACTCGCAGCAAGCGCTGAGCGTTTTGGATCGTCGCGGTAATCATCTAAAAACTGCTGCATCCGTCAAAGGTTTTGGGCGGAATAGCCTCTCAAGGTTCGGAAACGCCGTTGGATGATCTCGGCGTGCATCGATGAGGGCCATCTCGCTGACACCAAGCAAAACGGGTTTCGCAATTCAAACTTTCCGGCGGCAACTATTTCTGACCATGAAACGTAAGTTTGGCAATTGCTGAAGGTGTTCCTTATTTTGAAGGCGTATCACCACGGGGCGAAAGTCCTTCTTTCGCAGAATTGGCCAATCGTTCAATCCTGATCAATGAACCTACACTCAGGGAATCGGCTACAGCCCAAGAAATAGCCCGTGATGGATGGATCGCGGGCAATCCGCCATACCATCGGCGATTTCAATCCTCGCTCAGCACATCGCGGACACTCAATTCCGCTCTGTTTTGAATTGAT
>CAIWEX010000492.1 GCA_903911795.1 uncultured Schlesneria sp. | reverse complement strand
GGATCGAGTTCAGGAAGTGAATGGTTATCCGTGTATGTTCGGGGTTGCCGAACACCAGCTTGAAGGCGAAATCGACCGTCGGGCTGATTCCGATTGCCATGATTTCTCAATTTGGGATTCGATGAAACTTCGATAACAGTTGCAATGATTTTCGAATCAGAATGATGCGATGTCAACGTATTTCAATAATCAGATAAACTCAATCGGACAATCTCGGAGGTGGATTTGATAATTTGGAATTCATTGAATTGATGACGAAGTGTCGTCACGAATGGGCTCGCTGTTCTGACCGCTGAGTGGTTCCTTCTTTTCAGTGATGTTCGGACAGAGTGGAGCCATTTGACGATTCAGTTCGATATATTCGCGCCATGGTTCTGGAACATCGTCTTCATAAAAAATTGCTGCCGGTGGGCACTCGGGGACGCAGGCACCGCAGTCAATACATTCATCGGGGTGAATGAACAGCATCGATTCCCCCTCGTAAAAGCAATCGGCGGGGCAGACGACCACGCAGTCTGTGTGCTTGCAGCCAAAACAAGGTTCGGTCACGACCATTGCCATTTTCAAATCCCTCCGTCATGAAAACTCAGTACCACACCCTGTGAATGCCGCTGCCCCGTGAATGGCGGACGCGGAAAATGAAAGGTCACTCGATTTTTTGAAGAATTCTGGTGAGCATGGAGTCATGTCTCATGCTGAGTCTCATCGCGAATTACTCGACGCCTGGAAAGCAGGTGATCAGGACGCTGCGAGCATTCTGTTTCACCGATACCAGCTTCGACTGATTGCACTCGTCCGATCGCGACTGGCTCGGAAGCTGGCACGGCGCATCGACCCCGAAGATATTGTTCTGTCGGCCTATCGCAGCTTTTTTGTTTCCGCACGAAATGGCCGAATTAGTGTCAATGCTGAGGATGACCTGTGGCCACTCCTGGTAACGATCGTCCTGCGAAAAGTCGCGAAGCAGGCTCGCCATCATTCTGCGGAACAACGATCTGTTGAACGCGAACGCCCGCAGGCATCGGACTGGGTTGAGCATCTGGTCGGGGCTGGCGAAACAGAGGCTGAGCACGCCGCGATCCTGGAAGATGAAGTCGAAAATCTGCTGGCACTGCTGGATGCCACCGCAAGAGACGTTCTTGTTCAAACACTTCAGGGGCACGATACGGCATCCATCGCAGCATCGATTGGGATCTCTGAACGGAGTGTCCGCCGAGCGTTGGATCGGATACGCAGTTTGTTGCCGATTACTCAAGATGATTTCGGGGTTGTTCCCGTTGCAAGGCCATCAAGAACAGTGAGGCTGCCAACTCCCGCCATTCCGGCATCCGTGAGAATTCCACTGGTCGGAACCATGACGCACGAACAATTCTTGTTGGAGGAGTTTCTCGGGGCAGGGGCCTTCAGCAAGGTCTATCGGGCCATTGATCGAAGCTCTGGAAATCCCGTTGCCGTTAAGTACCTGAGAAAGGACTGTTGGCACGACGATCGTGTACGAGGTTCGTTAATACGCGAATATGAAGTATTGCAGCGATTGAATCACCCCAACATCATCAGGATGCATGCCTGGGGAACGACAAGTCGAGGTGCCGTGTTTCTGGTTGAAGAATACGTGAGAGGCCAGAACCTGAACGAATGGCGGCATACGGCAAATCCGACGACCGCTCAACTCGTAGAAGCCGTATGCACTGTGGCGAAGGCCATTTCAGCAGCTCATTCTGGTGGCGTCATTCATTGCGATCTGACTCCAACCAACATCCTGCGCCGGGACGATGGCCATATCATCGTGTGCGATTTCGGCATGGCGCGGTATGCGTCGAGTTCTGACGAGATTCCGCATGGTGGAACGGCAGGCTTTCTGTGCCCGGAACAGATTTCCGATGCATTTGGCGTTGTGGCCGAAAGATCCGATGTTTATGGGCTGGGAGGGCTGCTGTACGCCCTGTTAACAGGGACCCCACCTCAGCAGGGCCGCGATCTTCCAGAAACTCTTTCAAATGTGCTTTCGTCACGACCACCACTGCCAGTATCGCGACCAGGAACCCATTGCTCTCCCCTGTTGGAATCGGTGATCCAACGTTGCCTGCAAAAAGAGCCAACTGACCGATTTGCATCGGCAGGCGAAGTTGCCGCAGCGCTCGAAGGTCTTGATCTGCCGGAATGACGGCCAGAACATGTTTGCAAAACCCTGTTTGACCTCCCCTCAGCCGCCCGATTATAATAAACAGAGCTTGATGGAACCTGCCGTCGATCCCCGTTTTGGACGTTACAACGTCCCCTCCCTGCCTGACCGGAAGATCCTGCCATGTTTCGACTCGATCTTGGTGCAACCTCTCGCTACTGCGATGGGATGAATCGTCGCAGCTTCGTTCAACTGGGGGTTGCTGGGATGGCCAGCCTGGGGTTACCGCAACTCTGGCGAGCCCAGCAGGCTTCTGCTGCCCCGGGAGGCTCGTCGAAAAAGACCTCGGTCATCCTGATCTGGCTGGACGGAGGTCCCGGCCACATGGATCTTTATGACATGAAGCCCGAGGCTCCGGCGGAGTATCGGGGTCTCTGGAATCCGATCCGGACGAATGTCAGCGGGATGGAAATTACCGAGTTATTCCCGCAGCAGGCCAAATGTGCAGACAAGTTTTCGCTGGTTCGTTCGCTGCATCATGATAATGGGGATCACTTTACGGCGGGGCATTACATGCTCACCGGACGTGGTGGGGTCAGCGGGGCTGACACTCAGGGGAAATCTCCATTTATTGGCTCGATCGCCACGAAATCGACAGGGGCTCGCCAACCGGGGATGCCGCCGTATGTCGCTGTTCCGTATGGGATGAGCATCGGGCTGCGTCCGGGATATTTCGGTGCGAACTATGTGGGGGCCGCCTACAACCCGTTTGAAACCGAAGGTGACCCCAACGCGGCCAATTTCTCGGTCCAGAATATCCAGATGTCGGGCGGAATGACGGTTTCCCGGCTAGATGATCGCGCGGCGCTGGCTCGCAGTGTTGATCGCTTGCGACGTGACGTTGAAACGAAGGGGATGGTCGATGCCATGGATCGGTTTGATCGCCAGGCCTTGGAACTGGTGACCGGAACTGCCGCTCGACGAGCCTTCGACGTCAGCCTGGAAGACCCTCGCATTCGCGATAAATACGGGCGACACAACTGGGGCCAGAGTGTCCTGCTGGCTCGGCGACTGGTTGAGGCAGGAACGACGTTCGTGACAGTTCACTTCGGGGGGTGGGACCATCACTGGGACCTGAAGGCAGGGATGGAACGGTACCTGCCCATGGTCGATACTGCCGTTGCAGCTTTGTTCGAAGATCTCACCCAGCGAGGACTTTACGACGATGTGCTGGTCGTTCTGTGTGGCGAGTTCAGTCGCACTCCTCGAATGAACGACGGTGGTAATGGAGGTGCTCCAATGAGCATGGGAACGCCGGGCCGCGATCACTGGGGAAATGCGATGTTCTGTCTGATGGGTGGTGGAGGCGTGCAGGGAGGCCGGATCTACGGTTCCACAAACCGACTGGGTGAAGTCCCCCAAGACCGCCCGGTGAAACCCGCCGACATCCACCACACGATGTTCCATCTGCTGGGGGTTGACCCTCACATCAATTTCCTGAATCACAGCGGTCGCCCGGTTCCGTCGCTGGAGCCCGGTTCGGTGATTCAAGAGTTGCTGTAATTTCCTTAAGTGATTTTATAGTATTGGATTAAATTGATTTTCTCTGGTCGCGGTGCGGCCGGAGCGAATGAAAAACTTGGAATTAACCCGTTCCGGACGACCGTTTGTTGCGTAGGCTGGATAGCATTGAAGATGCTGCAAACGGTGTTTTGATAATGCTTTGCAGCGGTTATTGCATCTTCGTGATGCCGCTTCCTTGACACTTGTTTTCTGCTTCCCGTACCATAGTCACGCTTTCCGGGCGTGGAAAGTCCGTTTTGCCGCGTGTGTCGGTGCGGCTTTGCCATTGCCATCATGTGCCTCGAACAGTTGGAATTGACCTTACCATGGCCGCTCCCAAGCGCAGACAATCCAAAGGCCGATCTCGTCGCCGACGCAGCCACGACGCGATCAAGCCACCGCAGCTTCATAACTGCCCCAAGTGCCAGACCCCCGTTCCATCGCATGTCATTTGCCCGACCTGCGGTGATTACATGGGGCGGACGATGATCGAGATCGAGGAATAATTCTCCCATGCGGATTGCCTTGGACGCGATGGGCGGCGACTTCGGCGTTTCGCCCAATCTCGATGGAGCGATCGCGGCCCTGAAGGACAACCCCGATCTGCAGGTCACCCTGGTTGGCGACGTTCCGACGCTCGAACCAGCGATTGCCAAATCTGGCTATTCGGGTGATCGCTTGCATATTCAACCGGCCGATGGCTGGATTGAAATGGAAGAAAAGCCGATCGAGGGTCTCCGGAAGAAACCCAACTGTTCCATTATCGTCTGCTGGCAGCAGATGGCGATGCAGCAGGTGGACGCGGTTGTCAGCGCAGGCCATACAGGGGCCGTTGTGGCGGCAGGGCTGCGCACTCGACTGTTCCTCAAGGGTGTCAAACGCCCTGGGATTGCCGTTGCTCTGCCGACAACCAAAGGCAAAACGATTCTCATGGACGTGGGTGCCAATCCCGGAGCCCGTCCCGAGCATCTGGTCCAGTACGGCATCATTGGCGAGATTTACGCCCGCGAAATGTTTGGTATCGAACGACCTTCCATCGGCCTGATGAACATCGGCAGCGAAGATGGCAAGGGTACCGATGTGATCCGTGACTCGCACAATCTGTTTTCCAACAGCATTGTCAGCGACAAGTTCATTGGCAACGTGGAAGGGCGAGACCTGTACAACGGGGCCGCCGACGTCGTGATCTGCGAAGGCTTTGTCGGTAACGTTCTGCTCAAGGCTGCCGAAGGCCTGGCCGACATGCTGATGAAGACGGTTTCGGCCGAGATCCTCGGAGTGCTCAATACCGAGAAGTCTCTGGCGACGCAGGCCTTCCATTCGCTGGCCAAGCGGTTTGAATATCATGAAATCGGTGGAGCACCGCTGCTGGGCGTGCAGGGGATTTCAATCATCTGTCACGGAGCCAGCAATGCTCGATCGATCCAGAACGCGCTTCGTTTTGCGACCACATTGAAAGCTCGTGGGTTGAACGAGCAGATTGTCGACGCACTGGCGAAGGAACCGTCGACGACCATGAGCTGAGTCCCCGTTGGCGGGGTGTTCGCGGTACTGATGGCAGCATCATGGCATTGATTGCAGCAGTGTACCGACTCAGTACCGTACCGATCTCCGTACCTGCTGGCCTATGCGCAGGCATTTCTTGTTCACGGCAAGGGGACTGATATGAGCCAGACGACGTTCTTGTTTCCGGGGCAGGGAGCCCAGCATGTTGGCATGGGGAAGACGATTGCAGAGCGATTTCCTGCCGCTCGCGATTTGTACAACCGAGCCAGCGCCATTCTGGGATACGACCTTGCTCAGTTGTGTTTTGAAGGGCCTGTTGAGCGGCTCGACACGACCGTTGTCAGCCAGCCGGCTCTGTTTGTCAGCAGCCTGGCGGCTCTCGAAATGCTCAAGGCCGAGCGTCCTGACGTCGTTGCTGGATGCCAGTATGCCGCAGGTTTGAGCCTGGGTGAGTACACGGCTTTGGTCTTCGCCGGGGCGATGAGTTTTGAAGACGGCGTCCGAGTCGTGAAGGTTCGCGGCGAAGCGATGCAGGCAGCGGCGGATGCGGTTGCGTCAGGGATGGTCAGTGCCCTGCTGCTGGATCGCGATAAGGTCACTGAAGTCTGCCAGGGGGCTGGTGCCGCCGGCCGAATCTGGATTGCGAACTATCTTT
>CAIWEX010000491.1 GCA_903911795.1 uncultured Schlesneria sp. | reverse complement strand
TCAACATCCATCGTGGAAGCATTTGAGGATCGTCAACGATGAGTTCGGACACATCTTTTCCAAACGCAGTTTCCAGCAATCCGACAGCCGACGAACGATCGTTTGCAGACGCGTTCACTGCCTCCAAGGCTTCGCTCGCCAGGCGAACTTTTGACAGACACATTCCCTGTATCTGCCTCGGAACAGACGTGACGTCGCATCGCGCACTGTAGAGCAATCTTGCGACATGCGATTTTCCTGCTCCCGATTCACCACGAATGCGGATCACGGGTGAGTAGGGGAAGTTCGTAAGGACTGACCATAATTCCGAAGCAAAGCTTTCTGATTTCGTGATGACTCTGGTGTCCGAGTTTCGAATCACGAACCCGTCACCAATTCCAGGCGCAGTCCCCTGGAACTTGCGCTCCAGCACACAGGTCCCACAAGATTCCCGAACGACGCCCGGTTTATCCCGCATGAATGGAACTGGAACATCCCGCACATCTTTGGTACGCGGTCGTGTCACGGTCAGTCGTGTCGAGCCACCAGACACGGAAAAGAAATCTGTCACCTCCGCGATCAGCGAGGAAGTCGCACCGAAGACGAAAATCGTGTTATCCATGCTTCTCATTTCAGGGCACCGCTCATGATTCTTTCAGACTTCCGGATCAAAACGCGTCAGGCGACGTGATTCAGGTCTGAGAGACACCGACGACGCGGAAAACGCGCCCTGTCCACGAAAATCCAAACGAGGCCAGCCAATTCGGAACGCCACAGTCGCTCACGCCGATTTCGCAGACAACAACAAGTTGGCCGGAACCTGACGTTGAAAAGCTGAGTGTCGCCTTGCTGCTTAAGTCAGAGATTCCATGAGCCGAACAGATCGGCTGCATCACGGCAAAGGTTGCGTCCGCACGTGGCACAGTGAGATTGGCGAGAGCCGCCTGGCGCGCACCGGCAACCACGGCCGTCTGCAGGGCAGTCAGTTTCAGGCTGACGATCGTAAAGTTGGCAACGGCCATCACGCCGATCGTTAACACGAACAGGCTCAACAACGCTTCAATCGTCAGCGCCCCTCGTCGACGTTCCCTGGTGGGGCATCGCACGCGGCCGACACGCGGCTTAGTTTGTGCAGGTACGCTGGTCTTCATGGCGGATATCATCTCCGGACACGCTTAAAGTCTTCAGTCGAGACCGACATTCATTTCAATGGATGGCTGCGATAGCACTGGCAACATCGTTCAACTCGCTAACCAGCGCCGTACGAACCTGTGCCAGGCCGGTCAGAACACCAATTCCGACAATCGTGCAAAGCAACAGATACTCGACAGTTACAGATCCCCGCCGTTTGCCACGCTGTGTGTTTCGGGCGCGTGAAATCGTTGGTTGGACAGTCATTTTTTCGGTTCCTGAGACAAGACGTTGAAACAATTCGTTCGGGCGGGTTTATGATGCTGACGGATTGAGCGAATCGTACGTGAGCACGGCTCGGGTTCCGTTAAAGACAGCGAGTGCCTGGGACTTCACCGTGTAATCCGAGGCTCCAAGCTTTCCGGTGACGATCGTTGAAAGCGTGATGCGGTATGCGCGTTGTGTCTGCGTCGGAACGGCGACGCTGGGGGTGAAGACCCCGCCGACATAAGCACCGGTCTCGATCGAGACGACAGTTGGCGTGTTCCCCAGCACCGTATTGGCGGCGATCATCACCGTGATCTGTACCATGGCTGCCGCTTGCCCAGCGGCATCGTCAGGTGACTGCCCCCAGGTGCGTGCCCCCGCCAAAGCTGCTGACTCGGCAGCGGTTTTGAGTTCGGTTCGTGCAATATCCAGCCGTCCAACCGAAACGACAAACGCTACAGCGGCCAGGAAGATTGGCATGCATCCGAGAATCCAGATCACCGCAAAGCCGCGACGAGTGTCGCCGTGCGATGGCTTGGGAAGGTTATTCGATTGAGTCGAAAAAGCGTGTTTCATGACTGGCAACTTCCGGATTCGAATTGACGAAATATCAAGGGTTCAGTGGCATCGTCACAGTGGCATTGAATGTTTTTCCGGACAGGCTGAACCCGAATGTTGTCAGGAAGTCAGGACACGTGTTCTGCAGCGGCACGGTTACCGTTACCGTTGCCGCGGTGGCAGACGAGGATGTCGAAACAGTGACGCCCGTCGTCGTGATGCCAGCCTGAAGTAGCGTGTCATTCACAGCCGCCTGGACATTGCCGGGCGTTCCAAGCGCCGCGGCCACAAGCGCTCCGTTCCGGGCGCTCAGTACGACCTGGTTCGAACTCGCCACAAGGTTTCCCATCTCGAAGATTCCAAGCACGGAAATCACCAGAATCGGAGAGACCAGCAGCATTTCAATTGTGATGACTCCTTTGCGACGGCGATGGAACTGGCGAGACCCGTGTGTGACTGAGACATTCATTTAAACCCTCACTGACTGATTGCTGCGTTGCTATGGATTCGAGGCGTTATCGTCGAGCACCTGGTTAGCT
>CAIWEX010000490.1 GCA_903911795.1 uncultured Schlesneria sp. | reverse complement strand
TGCCCGCGAAGTTCCCCCGTGGGCGAGACTCCGATCAGGATGATTCCCCCCTCGCCATTCAGCATGCCACAGAGTGTTTCACCGGCGCGCGGAAGCTGGGCCGTCGAATTCTTAAACTCGACGGTTTTCGATTCCCCGCGCGCTGCGATCCCCTGCAACTCTGCTACCGCAATTCCCATCACTCGTTACCGTCCTCGTGAACCAGACCGCCAGATCCCTCGGCATTGATGACCAACCGTAATTTACCCACTTCCTTACCCTGCGTCAGCTTTTGTAGAAAACTGTCGAATCGTTCTCGAATCTGATCGATTGTGCAGGGCGCACCTTTGTCGCTGAGTGCTTCGACAAGCTCCGAGGGCTTGATGTTCACGGCGGTCAGCCCCGACAGCGTTTCCTGCAACCCCTGAATCAGATCGTTGCTCAGGCTTGCTGGCAGGTTTCGGTCCTTTAAAAATGCCTGCACTTGCTTCTTCTGGGCCGCTGGCAACAGGCTGATACTTTGCCTGGCCGTCGGGTCCTCCACATTTTCGAGCAGTGTTTTGGTCCAACTTTCCAACATGCTGTCAAGCTGGTTGTCGATCTGCCCTAGCACGACTCCGCCGCCGACACCCTGACCTTCCTCCTGCGGCCGGAAGCTGCAATGCGGACAAATGGGGGATGCGTCCAACTCGTCCTTGACGAGTGTGAAGCAGGTTTTGACCTTGGTCAACCGCCCCTGCAGCTCGGTCAGCGTGGCATGCGGCAGCAACGTGATCCCCTTGGCCAGCTTGTCCAGGCTGGCGAGCCGAGGATCCTTCAGCAGTTCTTTTTTCTTGGTGTCCTCATTGACGCCCAGTCGGGCTTTCTTGTGCAGGTTGAAGTAGGCCGTCCGGTAATCGTCCTTCGCTTTCTGGAGCGTCCGATTGATCTTCTGACGGAAATCGGCGGCGTTGCGAGTCGTCGGGTCCATCAGCTTTGCCCGCCAATCGCTGCGAATCGTTTCCATCTGTGTTCGCCAGGGGTCTTGCGGTGGCAAGACGGCCGCAGCGGTCCCCAGATAGCTGGTCAGCACGGTCAATTCCAACACCAATCCATTTAAGCCTTCAATCTGCTTGATCAGGTCGAGCGTCGGTTCCTGCCCCTGGATTTCCGCGAGACTCTTGGAAAAATTCCGCAACTTACCGGGTGTATTGAACGCTTGCAGTCCTTCCAGAAAACTCTTCAGGCCGTCGAGTTTCTGCCGCGGACTGTCTCGTTCTTCTGCCGGGATCAATTCGCTCCCCCAGCAGGGCAAACCGGCCTGAACGTGCTGGGTGACTGTGACGACCCGCTCGGTCAGTTGGTTGGCTTTCGAGCGAAGTTGCTTGATCGCTTCTTCGTGTGTGTTTTCGTTGCGGATCAACCCTTCGGCCAAACCGAACATCTCGAACAAGGCGACCCATTCGGCCAGCGGCAGTTTCTTGGGCTTTTCGACATGCTTGAACGCCAACAGTTGATCCAGCGGCGTCTTGACCGCGTCGTTCAGATTGGCGGCGTCGAACTTGTTGCCGGCCACGCTGAGAGTGATATTGCCGCTTTGCACCAGCGCGGCCAGCACAATCAGCAAGAACTCTGGCTCCAGCTGATAGCGGCTCTCTCGTTCGATATCGTTCTTGAGGGTGATCAGTTCCTTACGATTGACCACTTGTCCTGACGGCTTCGCTGCCAACGTTTCCAGCACCACTTTGGCGTACCGCGAGAGATGCGGCTTCAACTTTTCGCCATCAAGTAATTCCAAACCGTCGAGCACCGCCGTTGCCAGAGTGTTCTTCACCCCCCCTGTCAGCCAACGAATCACATCCTCGGTCGGTTGTTTCAAGTTGCTGGTGGTGAGCTCGGCGGTGAACTTGGGGTATTCCGGGTAACGATCCTCGAACGAAGCGGCCAGACAGATCGACCCGGTCAGTTCCAAAAGATCTCGAACTGCAGCATCGCCTGTCTTGTGTCCCTTCAGCCATTCGACCAGTTTCTTCGGGACCCCCTGATAGACGACCTCGAACGAAGTCAGCATGTTGGTCCGCAGCCATGCCACCAGCGTCTTGAGGAAACCGTCTGCCTTGTCCTCGTAGACCTTCTTCGTTCCCGCACTGGCTGAGGCTCCCATCTCACGCGCCCCTGCATACTTCGCCAGCGCGTCCTCAAAGTTTTTGTCACGATGTGCGAGCTTAAAAAAGACTTCGTCCGCAAGTTTCTGGTCCACGAACTGCGGCGGTTCGAAGGGTTGCAGGAAATACAGGTAAAAGTCTCGTGGTGGCTGTGCCGTGGATCGCTCGTTCGGTGCACCGAAGAACAGATAACCGAGGCGGGTGATCTTGTGCTCTCGCCAGACAATCTCGTGTTGCCAAATCTTGTAGCCCCGAACGTAGGGGGACTGATCTTCCACGACCACACGGGTCAAGGCGTCGAAGTAGTATTGATCCAATTGGGATTGTGAGAGCGTGCTGGCTTTGTC
>CAIWEX010000489.1 GCA_903911795.1 uncultured Schlesneria sp. | reverse complement strand
GTTCGGCGTCAGTTGGACCCACAATTCAACGAGTTCACGTTTGAGGTGCTCCTTCAGTTTGACACGAATCAGGGCCCCCTGCTTCCGGTGTGAGACCACCAGATTGAAATCAATGAGTGCTGTTCCCGCGGGAGGGTCATCCTCAGGTTCGACCTTGACCGGCGGACCTCGCAATTTCATTTCAAAATCGTTATCGGTCGACTCAAAGTTATTCAACCAGTTTGCCAACTTGATCAGGGCGTCCTCTTCAGGCGAAAATTTCTCGCTTAGCAACGGTGCGTCAGCAAACTCCAGAAGAGTGATTCTCAAGATCGAGTCTGCATCGCCAAACGGCGGCGTAATGAATTCTACTTTCGATTCCAGAAACCGAGCCGCACTGCGTAGCTTTTGCTCGATCAGTGTTTTCAGGTCGGAATCCAGGACGGCACGTTTGGGAATGTCCAGGTAGCGAATGACGTCTTCAGGCGTATTTCGCGTCAACCCAATGATTTCAGTTTCACCAAGGACCGCACAGGGCCCTTCGTCTGTGATCGTCACCTCCAGAGTCGCGGTGCCGTCGGATTCGGCTCGGGGGAAAACGCTGAATTGAACGTCGTGGTATCCCAAGGATTGAAACTGTTTCTGCAGCAATTCGTGCTTTGCCTTCCAGAACCCTGGAGAAAACGAAGCGGGTTTACCCTTTTGCCAGATTGGCTTCGCACGTTTTTCGTTGGAGTTCTTCGCGGTTGTCTGTACCGGCGAAGAATTGAGCATCAGCTTCTTCAGCCGTTCGACCGGGATGCTTTTGGCCCCTGCAATTTCAACTTCGTTGGCCTGATAGCGTCGTCCTTCGACGATCGTCACCACAATGCCGTGACGCTGCTCGACATACTTGGCACTCGTCGTGACGTCCGCAAACCCGGAATGACGATAGCCATCACGCAATCGGGTCTCCAGTAGTTGAAGAAGTTCTTCCAGGGGAGCGTCTGGATGCCCGGCCACCAGGACATCAATATCGAATCCCAGGGCCGAACGCAGGTCGCGAGATTCAATGTTTTCATTTCCGATGAATTGAATCCGTTCGGGATCGCCCAGGTTCCCGACGTTTTTCGGTTCCACCGCTGATGATGCGATCGACATCGTCAGAAAAATAACGCACGACAGCCATGACAGGTTCGACATCCGTGTCCCCTCGAAAACGTGTTCGATAGCTCGGCCTCAATATTAGCAAACTCTCTATACGGCTGACGAGGTCATTCGCCGCGATAGGAGATTACCGCCTGCTGCATCGTCGGGGGGAGGGGATGAAATTCGCTTCGGACAAACCCAGACTTGGCAAATACGTGTTCGTATTCAGCATACGTATAAGCATCGCCGTGGCCGGTCGTGGCAAGCATCGTCAGTGCGAAACCGGCCGTGCCGACAGGTGTTACCCGGCCTTCGTCAGGAATAAACTCGAGCGTTACGGCACGTCCGCCTGGAGCGAGTGCTTCGCAGGCTTTTCGAGCAATCTGTTCGCACGTCGCCAGATCAAAGTGGTGGAAGAAATTCGTGATCAACACGACATCGTAGGGGCCACCCCAATTTGTATCGAACGCACTTCCTGGCAGTTGCGAGTAGCGATCAGCAACCCCGGCCCGCTGTGCATTCTCCTGAGCAACCTGAAGGACGTTCTTCCAGTCTAATGCGGTGACATGCGCATTCAAATAATGCTGGGCAACTGAGATTCCAAACAGCCCGTGGCCGGCGGCGATGTCCAGCACTCGCAGTGGCTGTGATTTTTCGCCCCCGATCAGGCCGACGAGCAGTTGCGAGGGAAGATGCATCATCGGCCCCATCGCACGGGCGAAATCGACCCAGATCGGATTGTCGTGCGAGACCGTCCCGTCATCGGAAATGGCAGTTCCCCCACGTTTGACGGCGGTCGTCAATTGAGTAAAGCATTCCGTCAACGAGGGGGTCAGGAGAAACTGCAAAGTCCCCCCGAGGTACGCGGGGGACGATCGAGTCAGAAACGTTGCAGAATCCAGAGTCAATCCGTAGTGATCGGCTGACTTTGTCAGAAATCCTGTGATGACCAGATAGTCGGCAAGTATCCGAGCACCTTTTTCAGCGACGCCACACGCCGCAGACATTTGCGCGGCCGTCGTTGCGGCGGCTGCGATTGCGGAAAACAGGTCAATTTCGATCGCAGTCTTTAACGCTTGTGTTCGCTGATAAGCGTTGATCGTGTCAAAAAACAAACCGGGTGAAGGCCCCTGCGATGACATTTTTGAAGACTCCGACTGACGTCACGGTGCCCGCCGAGCCTGCCTCGGCGGTTGATCGACCGTGATCGGATCGGATTAATAGTCCATCCACATCCCGGCACCTGTCAGCGTATCCTTCTGGCCCGAGAATTCCCATTGCAGGGATGGACCTTTGTAGTATTGGAATCCGAAACGCCACAAGTGATTTGTATTGCCACGCCATTGCCAGCCCGCAGTAATATTGACGCTGGTGGTGTAGCCGTATTCTTGGCGTGTGTGTCCATTGATTGCCGCGAACGGTGCACCACGCAATCCGAAGACCATGGGTGTGTATTGCAATCCGTACTGCAATTCCAACGGTTCGGCACCATCTTCATGATTGAATGCGTAGGCGACTTCCCCATAAGCCTGCGTATCGCGAGTCAGGTTTCTCGTCCAACCGACGATCAAAGAATCGCGTACGTAATTCAGGCGGACAAACGTCGGGTTGCGGATCATGTATTCATCACCCGCGTGTGAACTCAG
>CAIWEX010000488.1 GCA_903911795.1 uncultured Schlesneria sp. | reverse complement strand
GGCTTGAAGGGTGATGTCGAAGGGTTGTGCATTTATCGAGGTAAGAATCGTTCGGGATTCCTGATGGTGTCGGACCAGGGAAGCAATCGGTTCTCGGTCTACGACCGGCGTCCTCCCCACGGATTCGTCGGCCATTTTTCGATTTCGGGAGCGGTCGATTCTGACGGAATTGACCTGAGTACCGCAAATTTCGGTACCGCGTTTCCGAACGGCATCTTCGCGTGCCACACGGGTTCGGTCCCCCGTGCGGTCCTGTTGACTCCCTTGCACGCGATCATATCAAAATTGCCGACCACAAAAGACGAGGTCAGTGCGACCCCTTGAGGCTCTCGTCCGTGACGTCCTCCCCTGGGTCCCTGTGCATTGCAGGTGCGAACGACCGGAACTACGCACGCGGCGCAAATTTAAAATCCACTGCCTGCGAAAGGATCCCTTCAATGTCCCGAAAAGGAAGTCCATGAAACTCAATTCGCTCTTCAACGTTACCATTGCATTCGCCATCACTCTGCAATCGGCCTGTGCTGCCGATCCCGAGGCTCTGGTTCTCGTGAAAACCATCGCCCTGAAGGGCGTTGCTGGAAAGCTTGACCATCTGGCGATTGATTCCAAGGGCGAACGCCTATTCGTGGCGAACAAGCCGAATAACACTCTGGACATCGTCGACCTCAAGGCAGGCAAGATGGTTCGTCAGATTGCCGACCAGGGGAAGGTTTCTGGGGTTTGCTACGCGGCCGATCTGGACATGGTCTATGTTGGAAATGGATCCGGGACATGCAATGCCTTTGAAGGCAGAGACTTCAGGCAAGTCTTCACAACGACGATCCCTAATGCTGACAATATACACTATCATTCCGGCGCGAAGACGGTTTACGTCGGCCAGGATGAAATCCTTACAGAGTTGGACGCCAAGAGTGGCGAAATCAAGGCGTCCATCAAGCTGCCGGGGGCCGTGCATGGATTCAAAATCGATAAGAAGGCCGGCAAGATCTACACGGTGCTGACGAAACCCAACTTGCTGGGTGTTGTCGACGTTGCCAGTCAGACGGTCACAGAATCATTTGCATTGACGTTGTCCGACGCCGGCAGCCCGATTACCCAGGACGCCGACAACGGTCTTCTCTTCGTCGGCTGTCCCAAGAAACAGCCCATGGTCTTGGTGTTCGACGCAAAGTCCGGAAAAGAGATTGCCAGTATTGTGATTCCTGCCGGAATTGACGATCTGCACTTCGACAAGCGTCGCCAGAGGCTTTACGCGTCGTGTGCGGATCGTGCTCTGGTCGTTATTGAAAAGAAGGGTCACTCTTACGCAGTCGTCTCCAAGATCGAAACACCAAAGGATTCGCGGACCTGTGTCTGGTCGTCCGGCAAGTTGTACTTGGCGGTGCCGCAACAGGAGGGGGGCGACGGTCCCACGGTCCAAGTTTACGAAGCCCGTCCCTTGCTCGACGCACGATCAACACCTCAATGAGTTCTTGTCCACAGGCGCCCCGGACGGCACTGACTTCACGACTAGTTTCAGAGGCAAGTTTCTCTTGTTCGTCAGATTCTCGCCATTATCATTGTTAACAAATAACACATCAAACGTTCACCATCGATCGCTACTTTTTGTTTTGCGACACATCTACTTAGGAACTTCTATAGGATTCTCAAATGCTAAATTTATCCGTTCGCAAACGAGGCTTTACACTGATTGAACTGCTGGTTGTGATCGCGATCATTGCCGTTCTGGTGGCGTTGTTGTTGCCGGCTGTCCAACAGGCGCGTGAGGCTGCCCGGCGGACACAATGCAAGAACAATCTGAAGCAGGTTGGACTGGCACTGCATAATTACGAAAGCAATTACAAGCAATTTCCGCCCGCGTCGAATGTTCCCTGGGGACGAACCGGTACGGATGATGCACACATGGACATAACCGGACCGTTTGGACCGAACTGGGCCGTTGCCATTCTGCCATTCATAGACCAGGCAAACCTGTACAATACGTCCAATTTAAAGTCGTTTTGCTCCGTTCCTATTGGTGTCCCAACCGGATCGCCACCAGCGGGTGCTGATGGGACGTCGTGGCGAGTCGGGTTGGTCGATCAGAGGATTAATGGCTACCTTTGCCCCTCGGATAGCTACAACCTGTCCAGTAATAATTTCGCGAGTGCATCGGTTCCAGGCGGGGCGAGTGGTTGGGCTCGTGGAAATTACGGCGCTTCTGCCGGGTATGAAGACTATGATCACGTGGCGGGTGGTGCGAAGTACAAGTCCAGTT
>CAIWEX010000487.1 GCA_903911795.1 uncultured Schlesneria sp. | reverse complement strand
CGAAAACGCGGTATTCGGTGGAAAGCGTTTGGGGAAAGATCGGAATTTACCAATCTGCATTTTCCAGCGGTTTGGTCGAATTGCCTGGAATGTAACATCGCTCCAGACACGCGGCAGGGTGAGTTCGTCGCCTTCGACGTGAGAACAGGGTGGTTCCATCGGCACAGTCGATTTTGCCTGTCGCACACGGAATTTCCGGACCTCGTTCGGTCTGCGGGACGGAATCGGCAGAAGTTGCCTGTTCCACTCCTCTGCAGATTTCCGATCTCTAGGGTATTCCCCAATACACTCAAATGCGAATTCTTCCTCGGGTGCAAAATCACCCGAACGGATTTAGGTGAAACTACTTACACTGCGAGCCTACAGCCATGTTCATCAACCGTAAAACTCTTCTGACGATCGCTTCGCTGACTGTGGCAACGACATTGTCCGGCTGCTGCGTGACATCAATTTCCTGTCGCAAACCATGCGATACCCCAAGCTGCCCTCAGACGTATGAAACGATTCCTCAGGGAATTGGGCCTGCCGACGCACCGATTTTGGAACCGGCACCGGCACCGACGCCTGTCCCCCCATCACCGGCGTCGGCGAACCGAGGTTTCGGGACCAGGACGACCTCGGCCGTTCGGGAAATGAGCGATTCACTGCGGGATACGTTCACTCGATAACATCGCCGGGGCAGTTCGGCGGGCTTCAGGTTTTGACCCATGCATGTGGTAGACCTGACTTCGACCAAATGCCAGAACCTGGTGCATCAGACTTGCGCCGGATCGGACCCAGCGGGGACTGTCTCCCTCCGCGCGATGCGAATCACTCATCCGATCTTGTCGCAGATTTCGGATGAGCCTTGAACGACCCGCTTGAGCCGGGTGGTCAAACCGACCACCCGGCTCTTTTTTTGTACCGGGCGACGATCGAGCGAGAGCATCGGACGAGATGGCAACTGTTGGGCCGAGTTCAATCCGAATCCGCCAGCTCTTGGTGGATCGCCGGAACTCCAGTGCTCATCTTCGCTTCTGGAGTTCTGTTGCTCCGCAACATTTTGTCGCAGCAGCGCTCGGTTCGCTTTGAGACACCCGAAAATCGATAGGGCAGCGGTCCGTCTAATTTCAGCTGTTGTCTGAACCGATGCATCCGATCCTGAAGAGCAGGTGAAAACTCTTGGTACAGAAAGCAAACGCAGCGTAAACTCGCCTGTGTGAATGATCGTGCCTGGAACGCATTCCCCAAGACATTGCCCGACAACAACACAGGGCAACAATGAACGAGTCTGGTTCTGTTCTTCGCAGGGTACCACGTATGGTCGACCGACTCTTGACTCATCAGATCAGTCTTGGTCTTGGGATCGCTTGCTTGTGCTGCCTCACTTCAGGGGCTGAGGAGCGAGTTGAACCGACGCGTGACGGCGAAACAGTCGTAACCACCGCAGAAGCAAACCAGCCAATCTGATTCCGGAAGTTCCTACAAATGCGACACCTCATTAAATCATTCTTCAGTCCAGCCGGGTTCGTTATTGCAGTGGTCATGTTGTTCCATGCCGATGTTGTCATCGCCGAGAAGATTGATGGCGACCGCTTGCTCGATCCAGACCGCGTGATTGAAATCAAGATTGTCATTCCATCGGATGACTGGACGCAGCTCTCTCGACAGTCTCGCAATCCTGCAACGGCATTCAGCGGTCTGCCGAGCGATAACCCCTACACTTACTTTAAGGCCGATTTCTGGCTCGATGGAAACAAAATCGAATCCGTTGGCATTCGCAAGAAGGGTTTTTTCGGATCGGCCGACGTTCAGCGTCCGTCGCTCAAGATCAAGTTTGATGAGTACGAAAAGCAGGATCCGATCAAAGGGTTGAATCAGCTCACGTTGAATAACAATCTGCAGGATCGCTCACAGTTAAGTCAGTTTCTGACGTATCGCTTGTTTCGAAATGCCGGCAATCCGGCTCCGCGATGCAACTGGGCTCACGTCATCGTCAACGGGAAGAGTCTTGGCGTCTATTCCAACGTCGAAAGTATCGGGAAGCCGTTCCTTTCGAAGTACTTCGGAGACAAGTCCGGCAATCTTTATGAAGGGACACTGACAGATTTCCATCCGAAGGCCATCGCGAATCTCGAAGTCAAGACGAACGAAGAAAAGAACGACCTGAGTGACATCAAACGCCTCGCGGAATTGCTTGCCGCAAAGGGGGACCTCAATCTGGATGAGGTCGGGCAACTCATCAATCTCGACGCGTTCTTTCGGCACTGGGCTCTGGAGAGTCTGACCGGGTACTGGGACGGTTACAGTTCCAACCAGAACAATTACTTCCTGTACTTCAATCCCAAAGATCAGGGACGCGGGCAATTCATTCCCTGGGGTGCGGACTGGGCATTCACCAGCAATGGACCGTTCGGTGGTGGCCCCGTCGGATTTGGAGGTGGTGGGACAACAGTGATTTACGCACAGGGAATCCTGGCGAATCGCCTGTATCACACAAAAGGAGTTCCCGAACGGTATCGTGCAACGATGCAGCAGCTTCTGAAAGATGTCTGGGACGAAGAGAAGATGCTCACCGAGATTGATCGAGTTGAGAAACTTGTTGCTCCTCATTTACATCAAAGTCAGGCCAGCACGGCTGAGGCATTGAACGAAGTCCGCGAGTTCATTCGGGGGCGACGTGGTGCCGTGGAACAGGCACTGAAACAGTGGCGGCCGAATATCCCGGCAGAACCTCGCAAGCCTGCCTATGTGATTGATGTTGGAAAGGCGAGTGGATCGTTTTCCACGGTGTTCAGCAATGGTCAACCACGGACAGGTCAGAGTAAATCGGATGTTCGGGTAGAACTGAACGGGAACGTGATGGAGTTCGTAAATGTATCAGTCGCGGCAGTAGCGTTTCATATTCCAGGTTTCGGTGTCGGCGGACCGCCCGGTGGACCTCCGGGTGGTGGGTTTCGTACGCCTCCTGGGCCGGAACAAGATGGGCCGGCAAAGCCTCCGGCAGCACCGGTTAGTCTTATCTTCACAGGCGATCGCACCGACGGACAAAAAATAACGCTGACGCTGATCATCGACCGCAGTAAGTTTCAGGCCACAACCGAAAACGCCCTGCAGGTGACAGGGAGCTATCAGGAGGGGCGTGGCGGTGGATTTGGCGGATTCGGAAATGGACCACGTCGATCGATCGTTGGTGAACTTCGATTGAAGACGGCTGGAACAGAGCAGGGCCATGGAGTCTCTGGCGACGTCAATCTGAGGATCGTGGAAACGCATGGAGGGGTCTTTCAACCGCAACCTCCCGCAGGCGGATTTCAGGGGCCGGGTTCCGTAAACGCTCCGCGGTCGTTCGGACAGCCGCAGCCACTGACTCTACTAAAAGGGTTGGACACGGATCGAGACGGCACGATCTCGGCCGCTGAGATTGAGCAGGCTGCCGCTGCACTGAAGCTGCTTGATCGGAATCGGGATGGCAAACTGTCCGACGACGAACTTCAAGATCCTCGAAAATAATGGTCTTTCTGTTGGTGACCTCGCATGAAAAATTGAACGATGTCACAGGCGCTCAAAACATGTGTCAGTTCATTGATGAGACGGAATCATGAATTGGCTCAGAGCCATCAGTACCGTAAACTGACGACGTTGCTCCTATGACTGGAATCTTCTGCTGACGGCAATGGCTGTCCTTTTTGGACCTTGTAATGGAATTTCTCGAAGTACCGCTGTTCGACGACGATATCTTCAAGTTGCTCGTTCGTTTCGCAATCAACATCTTCTTTCTGACACTGATCGTCAGGTTTGCCATTTATCCGATGCAGCGTGAACGTGATTTCGCGTTTACGGCCGTGATGATGAATGTGACGGTGTTTTTCATTTGCTTTTCCCTGAAGAAGCTGGATCTCGGGATCGGCATGGCCCTGGGGCTGTTCGCCATTTTCGGAGTACTCCGGTACCGCACGGACGCAATTCGAGTCAAGGAGATGACCTATCTCTTCATCGTCATCGGGATCGCAGTCGTCAATTCCTTGTCAAACAAGAAGACAAGCTACGTCGAAGTGGCACTCGTCAATTCGATCATTTTCGCCGCGGCAATGCTGAAGGAACGGATTGTCGGAACAAATGACGTTGAGAAGTCATCGAAAAAGAAGAAGGAGAAGGAGAAGGGAAAAAACAAGAAAGCCCCCGCGGAAAAGCTCTCTGAGTACACATTGGAGTACGACAAACTGGAATTGCTTGGTAAGGCGCATCGAGCAGCCTTGCTGGCCGATCTGCGCGAACGGACTCGGTTGGATGTCGTGAAGGCACAGGTCAAGACCATCGACCTTTTGAAGAACAGAGCGACGCTGACGGTCTGGTGCAGTGATGCCGACGTGCCCGTAGCCGATTCTTCTTCTTCAGCCGACAGCGAACAGCTATAGTCCTCGCCGACCTGAGATCCTTCGACACACGTACCGGTTGTTACCCGGTTAGGAGATGATTGATGGAAGCAGACAGTATGATCACCAGATCTTCGACCTTCATTCCGAAGGCGAGTTGTCTTGCGGCAGGCCTTTCGGTGTTGCCAGTTCTGTGGCTTTTTTTCGTAGTCATACCTTCAGATGCCGTTGCGCCTTTGGCATTCTTCCTGAGCGTTCCTCTGGCCGTCGCAGCACTTGTACTGGGATTGATCGGCCTCTTCGTGGGTCGTCCGTACATGTACTCCATTTCTGGAGTCTTGTTGAGCGGTGCCGTCCTTCTGTTCTGGGGACTTCTGCTTCTCATGGCAGTCGTCGCTGCCATGATTGCTTTGCCGTAGCAGCTCGCAGTCGCTTCGGGATTACCGGGAAACTAAGCGACGCATCCCTGGCATGAATCGTCGTCGAACATCCATTCCGGGGGTTTTGTCTCACCGCACTTGTTACACCTGCGGAATTGTGATTGCCGCAACTGGCGAGCCGTTTCGATCATGTCCTGTAGCAATGACGTCAACTGCACGGCCGGGACAACGCGCCAGTTCAGGCTCATGATTGGCTGAGTCCGGACGACGGGTGTGTGTGGCCCTTCGAAAACGATCGAGAAGACGGAAATCGTAATGCGACTTCCTGCCACTCGAACCACAACCTCACCCGGATCGCCACCAACGAAAACCAGCGAGCCATCCGCGCAATTTTCTTCGCGGGTTGGCAGCGGGATTGTGGCATGGATCAGCTTGAGTAACGATCGCCGATCAAACGGCTGCAAATCGGTCGCGCCCGCCGATGTGTGGGGCTCGCCGACGATTGGTGTTTTGGGTGGGAATTTGGGCTTCGTGCGATTGATCGGAGGCATTTCAGTTTGCAGCCTGTTCTGTTTTGGAAGGAACATGGTCGTCGCGGCGATTTCGTGAGTACCCTTCTTAAGTCTTCAAAAACGATTTCCTCACGATGTCGAACAACCAGCCTGAGACTTTATTGCCAGCAGAGCGGTGGGATCAAGTGAATCACAAACGAAGTTTTCTGGAATTCATTCACACGTCATTTTGAATAATGGCTTGCCTGTCAGCCGGTGTTGATTGCCAGCGCCTCTGAAACTCAATCGCCGCGGCATTGAATCGCTGGGGCTGGCTGGCAGCAACAAGAACAGGGATCCCATTGATTCGAGTAATGCAGATCTGGTTACCCTTTCGGTCGGTCACTCTGGCGATCACCGGCGAATTCCGGTCACCTTGCTCGGCAGGGAGTGTTCGCATGGCAGCATCCCACATTGCATTGTTGCCGACTTCGATCAGTGACACTTCGAAAATTTGAACGCCGTCAAACGCAGACATCGACCAGGCACTTTCTAAAGTCTGTTGCCCCAAAAACAGCCGTCTCAGGTATTTGCTGTCTCTGTTCGGAAATTCGAAACGGATGTCCCGGCAACGTTCGTTTTGAACTCCAACCGACTTTACACCTCAGGAAATGGCTCGCTGTTCGAGGATTTTGGCCCGAAAACACGAAAAAAGAAGAAAGTGTTAAGGGCGCGTCGGGGCAAGTTTTCACCCAATGATCGCAAGTCTTTTTTGTGAAATGCTTTACAAACAACAGCGAGAGTCATTTCGTTTGGGCCTGAAGACGCGAAGAACGGTCCTCTCTCTGAGTCGAAATCCGACGCTCGCCACGTCACAGCAGTACTTTGACAACATGGAATTCGGACTGGCGCCAGCAAAAAAGCCTTGCTCTCTGATAGCAAGGCTTGGAACCTTTGAGGCGTCTTCATTTTCTGTCGCAGATGACGTTGATCACCAGACCAGATCGTCCTGAAAGTCGATCGGGACCGGTGTGTAGACTCCGTAGGGGATTCCACCGTAACCCGGCAAGTATGGCATCCCATATCCGGCCCCGCTGAATCCGTTCCCAAATCCGTACCCCGCACCTCCAAATGATCCTGCACCGTAAGTTCCAGCGTTTCCGTATGCCGTAATCGGGATGCCAGCGGACGTAGGAGCATATGCAGAAATCGATGGGCCGCCGTACGAATTCAATGTTTCAGGGGCGTATCCCATATCAATCTGACTGGACTGACAGCACGTGGGTGCATAGCTAATCATCGGAGCGGCACAGGCACAGGTGGGAGCGGGCATCGCGACATAGACAGGGGCAGAATACGCTGGCTGACAACCGGGACAGAAGACCCGAAAATGTCGCAGACCTGCATTGGCGACGGAAACCTGAAGACTCAGACCAAACACCACTAAAACCACTGCCGTTCGTAACGTCATTCGCATAATGCGCTCCTTGCTCAGAGAGATTGATTAGCTTCCCGCAGAATTCAATCGCGGGAGATCGAACCATGAGGCTAGCTCGCTGTGAAATGCGCGCGGAAGACGAATTTCGCTCGTCCGATGCCGTTCATTCCCGATGGACGAATCTGTAGCGGTTGTAGCGGATATAAGGGCCAGTCGTGGTCCTTGCGAAGACCGTTGGCAAGAGGAGACCTGCGGTCGGGCGTTTCGGCGGGGTCAGGAGACCACTGCTATCAACATCTTTGAAGGGCTGGGAAATGCCGTAAAAAAAAGGGAAATCCTGTGCACGAGTGCATTCGAACTTTGACCGAATCTCGGCTCGCATGGCGCGAGTCGCCATT
>CAIWEX010000486.1 GCA_903911795.1 uncultured Schlesneria sp. | reverse complement strand
CCGCATTGGAAAACGTCCTGCGATCGACGGTGAAGATTGGGCCCGTTGTTGGGCATCGCCGCAGGATCAATTGTGCTTTCGGGCCGAAAAATAGTTTACGACTCAAGCCACGATTGGCGTTCTTGTGTTTTTCCAAGTCTGCGACCCAAACATCAGCGCTGGTGTCGATATCTGCCATCGTCAGGCTGAGCAATTCAGCAGGGCGTGATCCAGTTGCGCGGAGCAGATCAAACAAGTCGCGATTGCGTGACGACAACTGATCTCGGACGGGTTCAATGCGGTCGTCGGACACGGCCTCCCGCCGTTTCCTATCCGGAGCCGTAGTATGTCCGGCCTTCAGTCCGGAAACCGTTTGCAGTGCGTGTAACGTCCCCACGGGCACCATCGCATTACTGACGCCCCATTTCCAGATGTGGCGAATCCGATTCGTGGATTTGTTGCAGTACCCCCGAGACCAACCTGACTCGACGTATTTCTTCTGAACGGCCTTCAATTGCAATGGGCCGAACTGGCTCGCCGGGAGCATGGCAAACAGTTGCTGAACGGGCCGAATTGCAGACTTGAAGCAGTCCACCTCCGCGGTCGGCTTGCCGTCCACGATGTAATAGCCCTCGGCGTATCGCATGAACGCCAGCAACAATTCGGCCACGGAAGGCCCGGATTCTGGGGCGGATTGATTTCGTGGAAGTTTTCCACGATTGGAGCCGCCAAGAGGGTCGACAGAAACACCGCCCACGACCTGGGCGATGACTTCGGCGTATTTGATCCGGCTTTCGTCGGAGCCAAATTCACCCAAAAGGATGTTGCGTCCATCGATTCGGACACGGGCCTGACCACTTTGAGCGTGGAGCAGATAGCTTGGAAGAATGTTCTTTTTGCGTGGCATGTGCGGGATTCCTTCGTTTCGTGGAAGAACTTCCACGATTCAACAAGGCTTTTCACCGCACTGCCGAACATCGACAGGTAACGTAACTCGTTTCAGCGTAACCAATTGCCCAGGACAGGAATCGAACCTGCACGTCATTGCTGACACTAGGCCCTCAACCTACTGTGCCTCCCTTTGGTGTGACATTGGAAACACGCTGCCGTGACGTTAACTTGTGCTGGGTTTTAGGCTTTGAATCGATTGCCTGACTAAGTTGACATTGTACTGGCATAGGGCTGATGTTGCCAATAGTGTTACCATTTTGTTACCATTAAATCACCCCAAATGTTGATTCCGGACTTCTATTCAAGCTCAAGAACTCTGGACTCTGGTTCAGCGAAAGTTTCGAAGCTCACTGGCCGCCGTGCCGAAACTGTTGCTCGCTGAGCCCGCGAAGAATCAAGGCTTCTACGAATCGTGATCCTCTGGTAGCAGGGGCAGTCTTCAGTGCTGCCGACATCATGTACCGGAACGATACCCGTATGATCGAGATTAGCGACGGTGCGGGCCTCGGCCAGATACGCCTCGGCATCTTCAGGTTTCGAGATCAGCTTGGCGTGCGGGACTTTGACGGCCACGGGGCGATTCAGTTGCTCATCGTGAGCCAGATAGACAAGGCCGAAGCCGCCTTTGCCCAGCACCTTCTCGATGCGGT
>CAIWEX010000485.1 GCA_903911795.1 uncultured Schlesneria sp. | reverse complement strand
TGGCACCATCGGATTCTGTGTCGATGTTTTTATTCTGGACGATGATCTTCCTGCTCTGGGAATCGGCGTTGCTGGTTGCCTGGTCGATTCAGGAAGAAGTGCGAGGCCAAACGCTGGCGTCACTGGTGATGCTCCCGTGTTCGGTATCGAGTATCTTCTATTCCAAATTTCTGGGGACCGTCGCAGGGATGTATCCCGGAATCCTTTGTCTGATCGTGGGATGCTGTTTCGACGTCAGAAATGTCTCACAATTCTTCTGGCATGAAGGCCATTCCATCATTGCCCTGTTATTACTGGTTCCCCACTTTGCTGCCGTCTACGCTCTCTTCATCCGCTGGGGAGCGGTTCCTCTGGCAATTGGAACTATGATCATGATCTACTTCGCGATCGTAATGATTTTCAATCTGGTCCGCCCTGACCGGTCAGCCATTTACGTTTTGACGTTTGTTCTCCTGACCATCTGTGCCGCCTGCCATATTCTGGTCCTACGCCAGATCCCGCGCGTGGCCGTTCGTTCTTAGTGGCCCGATCTTACAAGTCGACGCGTTCCCATTCGCACCATTGTTTCCAACTGTCGTTGCCTGCAGCGTACGACTGGAATACGTCAATGAGATGCTGGAGATCTGTTAAGGAATTCAGCGATTCGCGGATCAAGTTCCACGGCAGTCAGATCTTTATCACTTTTGGCTTTTGCTTGCGGGAAAGATTGGGTGGCGGATTGCATTCAGTTCTTAAGTTGCTAACTTCGAATTTTCAAACTGCGGCGCGATCGAAGAAATCTGTGGTTTCGCCGTCGATCTGATCTGCTTTTCGAAGTAAGTGAATATGCATTCTGCGACTGCGATCGTCGAAGGTTACCTGTCAGGGACTCGCGTTGATACGTTTCTTGCCCGACACCTGCGCAGCTATACCGCCTGGCGGCTGCATCGACTCGTTCGAGCCGGACAGGTCACCGTCAACGGAATGGTCGCAGCACCCGACCAGCGGGTGTTTACCGGAGAATCCGTATCGGTCCGTCTGCTTGAACCACCCGATAATCTGATGCCCGCCGAAGAAATTGCGTTTGGAATCGTTTTTGAAGATGAATGGCTGCTGATCGTCAATAAGCCTGCAGGGCTGATCATTCATCCGTCGGGGAAGAACCCTTCCGGAACACTGACCAATGCGATCCAGCATTACCTGGATCTGAACTCAGACTATCCCGGGCAGCAGAAACCGGGCATCGTACATCGCCTTGATCGTGATACCAGTGGTGTGGTGGCGACAGCCAAGGACCATCTGTCGCACCGGTTGCTGTCGATCGAATTCCAGCGCGAGCGGATTGCGAAATCTTATACAGCGCTGGTCGATGGCGTCGTGAAAGACGACGAAGGGACGGTCGATTTACCGATCGGCAGGGCACGAGGGGGAGCGAGTGCACTGATGTCGTGTCAGGCGGATGCTCTGGATGCCAAATCGTCCAAGACAAATTATGAAGTGATCGAACGCTATCCTCGGCATACGCTCATTCGAGCCCGACCACGGACAGGGCGGCTGCATCAGATTCGTGTGCATCTGTCGACGATCGGCCATCCGATCGTCGGAGACGAATTTTACGGGATGCTGGGTGCGTTGAAGCCTGATCGTGAACTTCCACAACCGGGCCGCCCTGCCCCGTTGCCGATTTCTCCTTACATTGATCGCCAGGCGCTGCACGCGACTGAGATTTCTTTTGCACATCCCATCACTCATGAATGGCAGACGTTTGCCGCTCCGCTGCCAGACGATCTGGAACGTGCCATCGATCTCGTGCGCGGTCCGTAATCTCGAAGAATTCATCCGGCCAGGACAGTGGGGCGAAATCCGACGACGTCACCAACAGCACTGATCGAAGGTACCCAGGTCATTCCGTTCGCGTCGCACCAGACTCGTCCATGTTCGTCCAATCCTACCCCTGCCAGTTCCAGATCCAGTCCGTTGGTCCGTCCGACTCTGCCAATACAGACCAGAACGCCGCCTGCCGAAAATCGTCGCCCACTCGCTGTGCTGACAGAAACATTCGTCCGGTCAACGTGTCGTTCGATCCCAATCACTTCTTCACCCAGACGCAGAGCGACATCGAGCGACTGAGCGGTTATCAGCGGCCCGCCAATCAATCCGCCGCACAGTTCGAACAGGTTTGTGTGTTCATCGACGATAGTAACTTCGACGCCGAGCATCGCCAGAACGATGGCATGATCCAGCCCGGTACGACCTGCTCCGACAACGATCATCGATGACGGCAGGGAATCTCGTTCAAGGATCTGATCCGGGGAAAGGATCAGTCGTCCATCGAACGGGAATGCGCCAAGTCTTGCGGGCTCAGTTCCACACGCCAAGACGATCTTTTCGCCGGAAATAACAACCGGTTCCAGAAACTCATTTCCTGATCGAGCCACAGCCAGCGAGTTTGAGTTCATGAATCGAACGTTTCCTGTGAACACGTCGACGCCCAGTCGAGCGAGTTCCCCACGGTCACGTTCCACTTGAGCCTGAACAGCGCTGCAGACATCCGTTCGCAAGGCAGAAACGGAAATCGCACCAGACCGGATCAGTCGTTCGGCCGACTTCCGTAACAGCAGACTATTCACTCGTGTCCAGGTTTCATCAGAGCAGGAAACGAGTGCCACCCGGCCTGATTCTGCCGAAGCCGTGACAGCCGCACGAACGGCGTCATTTCCGTCACCAATCACAATTCGATCATATCGCATGGCCGCACTGTTCTCCCATTTTACCTACACTCACATTCAGGGATCGGCAGGAGGTGGTTTGGGTCGACAGCGAAGAATATAACAATCGGCGAAATTTGCCGGTCTGACTGTGAAGACTCCGATGGTAGCGGTTGTGAGGGCGGGGAAGCCGTCAGCCGTCAGCCGTCAGCAAGAGGAAAATGAGAAATAGAAATCGATCAAACCATCTGCTTACGTCTTGCTGATCGCTGAAAGCTGACCGCTGATAGCTTCTCAACACTCCCGCGGCCCGCTGGCTGGCAACATCGACTGAAGCGGGCAGCCTTCGCAGTGAGGTTCCTTTCCGCAGAAGTCATCTCCGACTATTGACAGGAGTCTTGAAAAATCTTTCATCACGGGGATGGAGCGATCAAGACCACTGGTGAAGAAGGACTGTGCGTCGTCGTCTTCGATAGGCCAGTCGATCCATCCGTGCCGGATGGCGACTCGCAGTGCCGTTCGGTCGATGGGGAATACAGGCAGATCTGCGGCGAATAGCAACAGTTCGTCCACGGTTGCTGGCCCCAGTCCACGGATCTGGCGTAACGATTCCCGATAGGACGAGGGGCTCGCTGACCATTCCGGAGAAAGCTCGTCGCCGAATTGAGTCAACCACCACGCGGCGACCGCTCTCACCACGGATGCTTTTTGTGGGCCACGTGGAATCGGTTTGAGGATCTCAACCAATTCCCCTGCCGATGTTCCTGTTGCCGCCGATGGAGTTGCGATGGGCGATGAGACGAGCAGGTCTGTCAGTGTTTCATCGGCCGGGTGACTGGCCGAGATTCCCAATAATATTCGAAGGAATCGTGACCAGCCACTGTCATTCGCGTCGGCAGTAGAATGGTCGGGTGGCTGGTACCTGGTTTGGAGTTGCACGATTGCCTGTTCCAGGCGCGTGGAGATTGTCATGGAATCCTTTCTGGTGAACGACTGTCATCGATCTTAACGTGCTGACTCATGAAATGGAGTCTGCCGCCGTACTCAAATGCAGCCGCAAGAAGCAGGAGGCCTGCGGTCGGGCGTCTTCGGCGTGGGGAGAAGACGCGTAAGAAAGAGGAGCTCACGCGAAGACGCGAAGGAGTAAGATGTGGGGAAGAGGCGATAAAGGAATGCCAGAAACCTTTGCGTCTTGGCGTCTTGAGCGAAGCGGGCGTGAGGCGTGCCTCCGATTTGTAGAAGTTAATTATTCGCCCTGCCTGCGCCAAACCTGAACATGCAATCGTTGAAGATGCGAGGGCAGAACGATGGGGGGCAGAAC
>CAIWEX010000484.1 GCA_903911795.1 uncultured Schlesneria sp. | reverse complement strand
CCAACATCGAGATGAACAGATAGGCCAGAGCCGTGACGAAGTACAAACTGACCAGTCGCTCGTCGACCAGATCGTCGTGTCGTGGCAATGGTGTTGAAGCCGATTCCGTATTCATACTTGCTCCAGAACCCAATCAGTGGTTCGTGTCATTCAGCGTTTAATTTCACATCCGCTCAAGTGCCCGAAATCAAATCTCACGCGTTTGAAGCGTCACCAACTCGACGGTACGGGGTGTATTCACCCAGAGGTGCCAGCAGCGCCATCGCCCACCCGAAAATCAGATGTGTTCCCACAGCCACCCAGATCGGCAGACGATTAGGATCGACGATCCAGTTCCCCCCGAACAGCATGGGCTGCAGCCAACTGAGGATTCCATAGAAGGCCACGACCCAGACTGCAATGGCCAGGACAGAACCAACGATTAGTCGCTTGGCGAGACTTGGTGGCTGTGCGAATTTTTGAATAGCGAGCTGAAACAAGATCCCCAGAACCATGCCGGTTCCGATGTAGAGGCAGCAACCGAAAATCAGCAGCAGGTTGTCATCGACCGCCTGATTCTTCGCTCCCGCAGTTGCGAGTTGCAATGCCTTTTCACCCAACGGAAAAGTGAGATAAACGCGAATCAGTTCTAGCGGATGCCGTCCCGCGAGCGGAGCCCCCAGCATATTGACCAGCAGAGCGATCAGCGCGGCGACGCCACCCAACAGAAAACCGGTCGTCGCGTAATACGCGGCGTAGAACTCCGTCGGCTTCCAGACCACTTCGGACTGAGCTTCTGACAACTCGCGTTCAAGCTGCGCCACTCGCAACTTGAGCTCTTCGAATTCCTGCTGCTTTGTGGGCACGGTGTTTTGATCCACGGTTCGGTTACCTCGCGCCAGTTATTCCGGTTGATCCGACTTGGGCTGAGCAGTACTCAGGGTCGTTATGTAAGGAGCGATACTGCCTGAAGGAGGCTGTTCACCGGCACGGCGACGGCCAGAGACATGCAGGACATATGCGACCAGGTTCCACGCCATTTCGGGGTCTTGTGCCAGTTCGCGCCGGAACTCGGGCATGGGCGTTCCATTGATCCCACCATAGATCCGGCGGTAGACGGCCAGCGGTTGCTGACCACCGCGAAGCATCCCTGACGTCAGGTCAGCAGCACGCGTTGGAGTACCCCAGTCCTTGTCGACCAGTTTGCCCCCCAGATTGTCGGGTGTCTGGCCGCGTCCATCTTCGCCATGGCACTTCGCACACCCCTTGGTCAGGAACGCAGCCTTACCTGCGGCGATATGCTCAGAAGTGAAGACCGGCTGTGGCGACAGCGGATTGAAAACGAGCCCCTGCGATTCGGCCCAGCGCCCCTTGATCAGCGTGATCGCTTCTTTACCGACTTCGGGATCGAACTTGCTTTCGGATTCATGGTCGAGAGCCAGTTGATATTCGAGCTCACCGCGATGAGTCAGCGCCAGGACATAGTCGACTACCGCCTGGACTTCGGGATCCTTCAGCAGATGGAACGACGGCATCGATGTCCCCGAGACCCCTTGCTTGATAGTCCGAACCAGATCGTCGCGGACCGGCTTGTTGCCGTATCCGGTGGTAATGAACTTGAAGATCCCCTTGCGATAATCACGCGGCCGGGGATAAAGATAAGCCGCCTGAGGCCCCGCTCCATCGCCCGAAGAACCGTGACATTGAACGCATCGCCGAGTATAGATCTGTTTCCCGAGTTCCAGCCGACGTTCGGCTTTCGTATCGGGAACTCCTTCGACGTAGTTGCGCGGATGCGACGGGGTTCCAGAATGTTCCAGCAGGAATTTTCGAATCCCGTCCTGGATCTCGGCAGGAAGAGATTTCATCTGCGGATTGTCGACGAACGAAGTGATTTCGGGGGCCTTATGGCATCCCACCACGAGAACCAGCCCCAGGATTGGGGCCAGAGAACGGATCGACGTTGGCATGAACTTCCCCGACGATGGAAACAAAAAAGCCCCGCCGTCGCGCTGAACGCAACGTGGGGCTTTCGTAGCTCCTGAAACATCATTGCCACATCATGAGCAATGCACCGAGAACTCTAGGAAGTTCGTGACAAGAGTGTCAAGCAATGATGCTGATGCGTCGGAAAGTTCTCAGAAACAGGAAGGACGGAACCGCTTTCGCCCAGCCGATTTCTCGCGATCGGAAATGAGGGGCGACGGTTCCCTTCGGGCATTAGATCAGTAGGAACGATGGACCCGTAGCCCCACACCTGGGATCACCAGTTGAAGTGGTGGATAGGCGTATCCCAATCCACCGTACACGTAGGGAACTCCGTACCCGCTCGGGTAATGGTGGTACACGTTGGTCGAGCCGCGATGAATCACAGTCGGTCGCATCTTGCCGAACAGAAACTCCACTGCCGTGTCATGGCGATAGCTGGGGTTCGCATCATATTCCGCTCGGTTGAACGGGATGGAACGATAAATCTCGGAGTACATTTGCGACAAATACCTTGGATCGACCGTTCCTGCGGGTGGCATCACTGTCGGGGTCGGATCGCAGCATTCCGAAGATTCCCCGGGAGAAATCGATGGTAACCCCTCGATGGCAACCGGGGCTGGTTGCGAAGAGAGTTTACCAACAGGCTCAGGTCCGGGCAGGGGTACAGGTTTGGCAGGGGCAGGTTCCTGGATCAGCAAGAGAGACGCCATTTCAATGGCACCTCGGTGCACCTGTGACTTGACCACAGGAGCAGGCGGAGCCATTGGAATTGCGGCCGGGGCTGGTGCTGGGACAATGTCCGCCTGACGCTGGCCATCAGGGCGAATGACGATCTTCCATCCATCGAAGTCCTGGACAAGTGGTTCGGCTGCAGATCCGACCGAGACAGACAGACACACCACCGCGGCCACCATTTTCCAGCAATTCGTTCGTACCAGCATGACAGAAATCCTCTTACACAATCTTGCTCATTCGCTGAATGCACATGAAACGCATTCCACATGATTCGTTCGCCCGACACCTTCCACGCTAAGAAGGGGGCTGGACCGCTGTCAATTGGCGATTTGGAATGAGCAACGGATTTTCGTCGTCAGTATCGATTCTGACGGTACTCGCAATTTCACTCGCAAAAGTGATGCATGAAAATTCCCGCGGCGACGGCGACGTTTAAAGAATCCGTTCCAAGTCGCATCGGGATCGTCAGGCGACGATCACAAAGCCCCTGCCAGTGACTGTCGAGGCCATCCGCTTCATTCCCGAACAGCAGGCCCGTGCGCGGGCCACGTGTCGCTTTCGATAACGGCGCTGCAGATTCGTCGAGTACCGTGGCAATCAGTTCGACACCCCATTCCTCGTGCAGCCGCACGACGTCGCGTTCCAGATCGGCCGATTCAATGATCGGTAGCCGAAACGCTGTTCCCATCGAGACTCGCAGGACCCGGCGGGAAAAGGGATCACAACAACTGCGACCCAACAGCAACCCGTTGATCCCGAACGCGCTGCCGATTCGGATGATCGCTCCCAGATTTTCCGGGTTGTCGCAATTCGGACAGATCACCACCGTCAGGGACGTGTTGTCGCGTGGTATCGTTTCATCGATTGACCGAGGTGGCTTTCGCAGGCCGCAGGCCAGCACGCCGACGTGGAAGTTGAAGCCCGTCAATTGTTCGCCAACCGACTGCGGGATGACATACAACGGAATGTGGGAAGGAACCTTTGGCCCCCATTCTTCCTCACGACGTTCCGCGATCAAGACCGATTCAGTCTCGTAATCGCTGGCCAGCAGCCGTTCGACCAGGCGAGTCCCCTCCGCGATGAACAGATGTCCATCGCGCAGCAAGTTGCTCGCCTTCAGGTGTCGATACATCTGCACTCGAGGATCGTCGAGCGAATCAATTGCGATTCGAGGCATTGTCCTCGGGCCTTTCTGCCACGTTGTCAATTGCTTCGTCGCGGGCCAGCACGACCACTTTGCCACCGCCGTGAATGGACGCGACAGACGGATCGTACATCGACGAGGCCTGAATCGGCGGCCACTCAAACCGCCCGGGCGTCGTCACACGAACCGCATAACGATAGAGCTGCACATGACGATGAACCGTCGTGAACAGAACAGCTCGATCATCCAGAAACTCGAAGTGGTCGGCTCGCCCGACACTAGGCGCATCCGGTGTGGCGGATGTTGCCAAGCGTGGGTTTTCGATTTCCAGTCCGCCGGGCAAAGCATCGACAATTGCCACGTTCGGGACAGAGGTTCCCGCGTTTGTCGAAATCTGAATTTCGACAGTCACCAGGTCACCGACCTTCAGCGTGGCTGGGTCGACTTCCTTTCCGGCTCGATCCAGCCACTTGCGGCGCACTTTCAATTGATGATCGTACGCCACAACCTCACGTTGAGTCCTCAATCCCTCCGTCGTTCGTACGACGTAGAACTCACCGCTTCCTTCCGTCGTGACTGTGATTGGTTCCGCTTCACCAGATCGTCGCTCAAAAAGGGTTGATTTATGGCTGAACGGCTTTTTCTCTGCCCCCCATTGCACTGTACCTGCGAAGTCATTCTTCGGGGGAGCAGTCGCTCGATACCGAGACAATGCGGTCACTGCCGATGCGTTTTCGAGTGTGTTCATCCAGAGCTCGTTTTTTCGAGTCGATTGAATTCGACCGACCAGGCCAGGAATCATTGCATGTTGCTGGTCCAGTTCCAGCAATACTTGTAACAGGCTGGCATCCTGTCGAATCGGCGATGTGATCCGGCCTGCTGAGTTTGTGACGGCGGTCAATCGGTATGTCTCGGGGGGAAGAACGCTGAGTGCGCGATCCTTACGTCCCAGTCGAATCCATGCTGCCGCCAGATGACTGCG
Source organism: uncultured Schlesneria sp. (assembly GCA_903911795.1). GTDB lineage: Bacteria > Planctomycetota > Planctomycetia > Planctomycetales > Planctomycetaceae > Schlesneria. The sequence goes on along the minus strand of CAIWEX010000484.1, from coordinate 7,146 downwards.
TCCTTCGGCATCGAGGAATTCGATCCGGTCCGAGAGTCGTGACATCCAGCCGTGCTTCGGTTTGTCGATGGAGGCGAGAATCCGGCAGATGAAGGCTCGACTGTTATCATCGATTTCGATCCCCCCTTGACCATCCAGGGCACTTTCCAGGTATTTCCCCAGTTCCCCAAGGAACTGCGGATCGATCGTTCGTCCAGCATCACGTGCGGCCACGACAGCACCTGCGGCGTAGGCCGAGATCCAGGGTTCGGTCGGACCACCGTTCCAATACCCGATCCCGCCATTGCGGTTCTGCATGGACCACAGTCGAACAATCCCTGCGTCAATCAGTTGTGAAACGAACTTTTTGCGAGAGGCATCGACGTCGGAATTCGGATCGGATTCCATCCAGCTCAATGCCGCGACCAGTGCATAAATCCGACTGGATGTCTGCTCGCCGCACCCATACGGATAGTCGATCAGGGAATCGACGGCAGGGCTCAAGTCCATAGATGGCAGTCCGCTGATCGCGAGTGAAACTCGCGTTGACCCCTCCTGAAAATCTGCAGCGGGCTTCAGTGTGACTGGCTCGCCAACGCGATGCCGCTCGACGGTGGTTTCACTATCAAGTGGCGTCGCAGATCGAATGGGTAGACTCGACTCCGAGAACGCTGTGAGTGACGTAGCGTCAGGGGCTGTCGCCGTTGCGTCAACGCGAACAGTTGCCGTCCCCAGTCCCAGGCCAGTCACATTTAACCATTGAACGGCCGACGAATTCGCGGGGATCTTTACTGTCACGGGTTCCATGCCATCGGCCTTCGCCATTTTTACGCTGACGGGGCCATCGACGACCGTCGTGAGATGAATATCCAGCGGGTCATTCGTTGTATTGAAGACTTTGACTGGCACGCGGAACTGATCGTTCGGAGCAGCACAACGTGGCCAGGTCGTTTCAACGAGTAGAGGGGATGTCACCGTCACACGCTGGTCGATCGAGCCATACCGATCACCATGAACAGCGACCGCCATCAGTCGCAGTCCCCCGGTAAATTGCGGAATTGGCATGTCGATCACCAGCGAACCATCATCACTGACAGTTTGAATGGCACGCCAGACAACGGTGGGGGCTTTACGTGGCGTATCCACGGGTCCACGTCGATTCGCATCGACTTCACCATCTTCATCGTCACCTTTGTCTGCCCCGATCCGGGTCATATTGGCGGGACGCAGATGGTCAGGGAGCAAACTGCTGTATACGTCGGATGAACTCACACCCAATTTGCGAGGAGCATGAAAAAAGTCCAGCGGCTTTGGTGTGGCATAGCGAGTCGTCAGCAGGATCCCTTCGTCGACAGCCCATAGGTGAACGACCGGAGCGGCCGCACTGCCCGATTGAATCTGCCCGGCAGCGGGCTCTGGCTTACCCGGTTCAGCAGCCCAATCGACCTGGGCTCGTACTTTCAACAGTGATCCTGGCAAGACGGTCGTCGCTGATTCCAGCTTGATCGGCAATGAGCGTGAATCTCGATCGATGACGAGTCGAGCCAGTCCGTAGGCACGATGAGGCAGCCAGTCGGCTCGCTTAGGATCGATCGGCCGAATCACCGTCGCGGTGACATAGGCTCCCCCACGTAATTCTGCCGGGATCGGCACTTCGATCAATTGCGAGTTGGCTTCAAGCAACAGCGTCTGCTGATCGTAAACTCGATCACCTTCCAGCGTCAGCAGTAATCGACCGGCAAATGGAGCTCGCACGAGGACTCGTGCTATGTCGCCCGGCTGGTATTTCGCTCGATCGAGGACAAGGTCGATTTGCTCCGGTTGCTGTAATGGAACATCGATTCGGTCAGACCGGTTTGTCGTGGCATAGAATTCGACTTGCGTGGCGGAACGCGATTCCGGGTCAATCAGTCGCAATCGATATCGACCCGGATTGGGACAGGTCAGTTCCATCGTTCCTTCAGAAGTATCGCCGATGATTTTCGGCGATTCGATCTCAATCAGTCGTTCGATCGTCTTCCAGACAGAACGACCGTTGATTTCTTCGATCGCGGTGTCGTAATCCACTCGGAAGAGTGAAAGTTCCAGTGGCCGCGCGACAGCCGGTTCGTCCATGGCGTCAAGAACGACCCATTCCATCTTCGTCGGTTCACCAACAACGACAACGCGGTTGTCAGGCAGTTTTACTCCCAAATGGATCCCCGCAGTATCTGCTTCTACCGTCGTTGCCGTAGAGACCGACCGCCCCCCAATCTCAGTGACCGTTGCCGTGACTTGCGCCGACCAGAGGCCGGGGCGAGGATCCTGTGGTTGATCGATCGTCAGCGTCGATTCCCCAGCTCGATCGAGAGCTCCGCTGACTTCAGTGATCGAAAGCTGGTTCCGGCCACTGAAATCTCCAAAATGGAATCCCGGATGTTTTTTGGATGTGAAGGGCTTTCGAGACCACGTGCCAGTGGCCGTCGCATTCAGTCCGGCCGCAGGTTGTCCGAACAGATAGCGAGCGGATGCTTGAACGACTGGATTCTCTTGAACGAAACGGGGCTTTTTCGATTCCGCCTTCACGGCGATCCGGACTGGAACAAACGTCTCAATCTGAGCGGTTGTGGTGCCGAGGATTTCGCGCGAGCCGGGGATCGCGACGTCAAACCGATAAATTCCCGTCTGGCCCGTAGCACTCGATGGGAACTCCACCTGGAATGTTCCCTGTGATTCCGGGGCGGGTTGACACGGCAGGTCTGCGACGGCACGACCATCCGGGCGAGTCACCTTAACGGTCAACGGGAATGGTGGTGGCCGATGGCCCAAGCGATCACGCAGAATTCCAGTCAGATGGACAGTGTCACCGGGGCGATAGACACCTCGCTCGGTATACAGCATCGCTTCGTAGTTGTTCGGCCAGGACCGCCCCGACTGATCTACAGAGTCGTTCATCCAGGAGTGCTGGTCCGGCAACAGATAATTCAAATCGCCGTCACGTTCGGCGGTCAGCAGCCAGGCTTGTCCATCAGGGTGATTGTCGGGAATGCTCAGGGTCGCGATCCCGGTGGCATCGCTGGTGGCCTGAGCAAGTACCTGATTGTTGTAGGAACGGGCAGTGACCGTAACGCCTGACAACGGTGTCGCAGTCCGCAATGAGAGCACCCAGACGAGCCACTGATTGCGGCCTCGCTTTGCGGTGATTCCCAAGTCAGAAATGGCAACAGTCGCGGTATCACGGTTCCAGTATTGGTTCGTATCGGCGACGGACAATCGATACAGGCCTGTCCTCGGTTCGATAGTGGCCTGACCCGAAGCCTGAACATTGTTCGTCCCCAGGAGTTGACGCAGATCAAGGCCAATGGTTTGTGGCTCATCTTTCGTCAGGTCGAGACTGCGGACTCGTTCCTGGACGATACTTCTCATTGTCGCAGAATCGTTCCGTCCCTGCAGAAAGCCCGCCAGGTTGTTGGCATGGAGTCGCGAGGCACTCAGTCGAACCCCATCGATATTCACACATTTCAGGTCGAGTGTCAGATTGCCATCAGGGATCAGAATCCCCTGCCCTGCGGCGATTTCCAGATCGGCTGGTCGATGCGGGATTCGGATCGTTTCTGGAGAAATGTTTCCCAGTGTCTGACCGTTATGAGCCAGCAGCGTGGGTGGAAGCGTCAGTGAATACTGGTGTCCGCATAGGAACTTGCCACGCACGACGATTCCCGGCCCGTACGCATACCGATCAGCCCCGTCGTTGTTGGGCGTGAATTCGACGCGAAAGTCATCAACCGCCGGCGTGACTTTGACTTTGGGGCGTTCCTGATCAGCCGACAATCCAGAGGAAAAATAGAGCTGAACAGTGGCATGGGTATTGAAGGAGCCCATTTCGACCTGGCTGCGGACGAACGTGAAATTCTTTGGCAGGGCGATTTGACGAATGGTGAGTTGACCCAATGGCAGATCGGCCCCTGCGCCTGCCATGTTTGCATCCAGAACAACCTTGAGTGAGCCTGACGAGTTCGCAAATGAAATCCGCTTCGTTCGCACGACCAATTTCGTCGAAGCCTCTTTCGTCAGGACTTCGGATTCAAACGGAATCGCTTTTTCGTCGCTATCGAACGGATTGAGTTCATCAGAACGCGAACTACTTCTGCCCGATCCCACCGGGAACCTGGCATCCGTCACCAGCATGGCTCGCATCAGATCGGCAGGGACTACAGGCTGATTGAACTGCAACTCCATTGTCACCCATTCGCGATCGCTGCTCTGCAACGTCAGTCCCGTCCATTCGAGCGACCTGGTTTTGAATTGGAATGTGCAAGACGTGGCATCAAGCTCCGCAGGAAATTGCGTGTTGAAATCGACGGCGGCGGTAATCTCAAATTTGCGACCGGGAGGCAGCGGATTGTCGAGAACAAATGCCAGTCGGTCGGTTGAGGTCCAGCGCCAATGCCCTGCGACTTTCGGTTGAATATGAAATGGCGACCGTTCCAAAGGGCGATTGAGTTCTGCTTCGCGTACCATCGCCCGATCAAACACCGCCAGCAATCTCTCGGCGGTATCGAAGCTGGCTGAGGATGTCCGCTCAAATCCGGGGACGACGTTCTCGGGAACCAGAGCACTCGCCTCGTTCGCAACGGGTAACCAGTCGACGATATGTGCCGACCGCACGGGCTTGGATGGCTCGACTGGTGCGACCTTTGGAGCGTCTTTGACCGTCGGGGCTGCAGACTCCTTCGCCGTCTCCGCTGCCTTAGAATCGGCAGCAGAATTCGCAGCGGTTTTCGTAGGCACCTGCGGCGTCACATCCAGCGTTACCAGACACGATCCGCGCGGATCCCAGGCGTGGCGAATCCAGACCAGTCCTCCGGCATTCAACGTCAGAAACAACCCCACCACCAGCCAATAGCGGCCCGATCCCTGCTGCAACATGTCATCCTTCCCTGGATATCAACGATGCCTTTTTCGTTTCCCGCGACAGAGGGTGCCACACAACGCGGGTAACGATATTCGTAGCTGAATTCGTGAGAATTCAGGAGTTCTCAAACATCTCCGACTACCAGTGTTTCTTCTGCTCAAAATATCGTTACCCGCGTTGCGTGCCACAGTCATGCAGCATTCTTATCTACACATCGCAGAATGCTCAGCCGTGGTTTGCGGCCCAAAGGGCCAGTAGTTCACCCAGCCAGGGCCCTTCGGCCCTGGAATCGATCCCACCAAAATCATCATGAGGCCTGACGGGCCGGTCGTTCATTTCGATGCGTCCATAGACCAATGGAATGTTCGGCCCTTCAGGCCTCAGATCCTGTTTTTACATCGTTTCCCAGGGCCGAAGGACCCTGGCTGGGTGAACTGCTGGGCCACGTGGGCCGTAACAAGCCTCCCGCCCCGAATGTCCTGCTAAAAAGGGTAGACTTGGATGATTCGGTAAGTAATCTCCCGCCACCCCACTGGAAACTGGCCTTCGAATGGGGCATCCTGTAGCAGAATCTGCCGATTTACGGAACAGGAATTGTCCCAAACCGATGTCCGACACCTCTTCTTCTTCGCTGGTTGTCCGCGAATGTCTGGTCAAAGCCCGGGCCGGGGATCCTGCCGCGCGAGACCGTCTGTTCGCAGCCTGTCGCAGCTACCTCGGCTTGATCGCTCGCGCCAACGTGCAGCCTTGGTTGCGAACCAAGGTGGATGCGTCTGACCTGGTCCAGCAGACAATGCTCGACGCCCATCGCGATTTTCACAGATTCCAGGGCGAGAGCGATCAGGAATGGCTCGCATGGCTGCGGCAAATCCTGAATCACAACGCCTGCGATGCCGCCCGTCACTATGGCACCGCCGACAAACGAGCCGTCCGGCGTGAAGTTTCGCTGGCAGGGAACCTCACCGATTCGACACCCGGAATGGATCTCCCCTCGCCCGATCAAAGCCCGAGTCAGCTCGCGATCCATAACGAGAACGAACTACGCCTGGCCGAAGCGATCGATCAACTTCCCGAGGATTACCGCGAAGTGATCATCCTGAGAAACCTGCAGCGACTTCCCTTTGACGAGGTGGCTGAACAGATGGGTCGAACTCGCCCGGCAGCCCAGATGCTCTGGGCCAGAGCACTCGAGAAACTTAAATCGCTCCTGGAAAATCAAGGCGAGTAAGTTCGCAGCATACGGACGAGCGATTGCCGTGAATGACTTACGCGGTTCGCTGCCGTAGCGTCGCTTCCTCTGGTATGCTGCCTCGGTTGAATTTCGGGTGCGGGATCGTGATTCTCGCCGTGAATAGTGCAAGTTGCACTTCCGTGTCGCGTCGAAACTCGGGTGAGACGCTGCAGTTTGGTGCCCGCGGGACGCCACACTTAAACGGGATGTGTTCTAGTTCAAACCCGCCAATCCGAGGAGATGTCACGTTGCCGACTTTGCAGGAATCTCAACTGGTTCAGTTTTCTACCGCGTTGTTTCGTGCTGCCGGTGTCGATGACGCCGCATCCAAAATTGTTGCCGAAAGTCTGGTTCAGGCCAATTTACGCGGACATGATTCTCACGGTGTGATGCGCGTCCCTTTCTACATCGGCAAGGTTCAGGATGGTTCGCTGAACCCTGCGGCACAATTGACGATCGAAAAGGAATCCCCCTGTTCCATCATGGCCGACGGCGGCTGGGGTCTCGGTCAGGTTCTGGCTCAAGATCTGATGCGACGATTGATTGCCAAGTGTGAAACCTCCGCCATCGCCTGCGGAACGCTTCGCCGGGCTGCTCATATCGGACGACTTGGTGAATATGCCGAAATGGCTGCCGCTCGCGGATTTACCTCGATGATCGTCGCAAACACACATGGTTCAGGACAGCGTGTCGCTCCGGTTGGAGGAAAACGGCCTCGCCTGGGCACGAACCCGATCTGCCTGGGAATGCCAGGTGGGGCTAACGGCCCATTTATCTTCGACATCGGGACGAGTGCCACCGCCGAAGGGAAAGTACGCGTTAAGAAAATCGCTGGTCAACCCATTCCAGCCGGTTGGGTGCTTGATCCCGACGGGAAACCGACAACCGATCCCAATCAGCTTTACGGCGATCCCCCAGGGACCATTCTGCCACTGGGTGGTGATCAGGCGTATAAGGGATTTGGGCTAGCGTACATGATCGACATGCTCGCGGGCGGTCTTTCTGGCGGTCAATGCCCGTTCCCGAGCCCACCTCCTCCGAT
>CAIWEX010000483.1 GCA_903911795.1 uncultured Schlesneria sp. | reverse complement strand
GCGGGCTTTGCCCCGGAACTTGGTCAGTCCCAAGCCACCGCCACTCAAATCGCAATTGACCAGATGGCACGTAAGATCATCAACATGATGGAAACGCCCTGGTGATTGCAGGAAGTGAGAGTGAGAAGGGGGACTCTGGCGAGTTCTTCTCACTTCAGAATTCACACTTCTTACTTCAACCTCAATGCCGACGACCGCTCATCGATTGATTGCGGGCGAGAGCATCTTCTGCCTCGGCAATGCGGCCGCAGCGCTGACAGATCACGGATAACTGGGCGTACGAGAAAGGGTCGTTCGGCTCCAGTTCCACGACCTTCTTCGCATGGGCGATGGCTTCGTCTGCTTTTCCAAGTTTCTGCATGACGACAGCCATTGCCGAATGCGACAGCGCGTGTTGCGGGACTTCGGCGATGATTGCGAGCAGTTTCGTCGCGGCCCCCTCGAGGTCACCTTGATCTTTGAGGCGGATTGCATCGTCGTATTGTTCGTGGTGCGTTGACATCGCAGGACTTTCTTAACCCGGTTCGATTCGATAAGTGGCGTAAACAAGTCGTGAGAATGATAAGGAGTCTGTCCCTTCGATCCAATCCCAGCGGAAAAAAGGCCAATGCCTTTTTGAAGGGGGAAGATGTAGGGCGGAGTCAAAGTTACCACATCTTTTCCTCTCGGTTGGGTGGCGGGGGGCGCACTGGCTTTGCAGAAGCCCCCGAAATGGATCGCGTTTGAACGGGGGCTTCCCCGAAGCGGGTGCGCCCGCCGCCACCCAGTCGCAGAAAGGGATCTTCATATCGAGTAACGCCATTCCAAAGGAAGAAAACTTGCCAGACTCAGTGATCACTCACCAGACAAAACACGACAAATTCCGACCGCGAAATTGACCTTGAACGACGAATGTGTTAACCCGATGGTAGTGCTCTGAAAGATTTAACGTCGATTTCATCAGAAATTGGCGGTGGGATTGTCTTGCGGAAGTCTCGCGACCGCGTTTCAGAACTGTTCGGACAACTTTCAACACGGCCGCGATTTTATTGTGACATGTTTCCTGCGAAGGGCGGAGGCCTGGCTCGCCAGGTTCTGAATCGCAAAATGGATTACCCGACATATCAACTGCTGGTCGCCGACGATGACGAAGATTTTCGCCAGACAGTCTGCGAGATTTTTGCCCCGTTTTTCCGACTGATCGAGGCTCGATCCGCAGAAGAGGCAATTGAACTTGTCTCACGCGAAGTCGTTCACCTCGCCTTGTTTGACATGCACATGCAGCAACTGACGGGACTCGATGCGCTGCGGCATCTGCGGTCATTGCACATTGTCGCTCCCTGCATCATTGTCACTGCGGACTATACGGATTCGCTACGCGACGATGCGGAACAGGCAGCGGCGTTTTCTGTTTTGAAAAAGCCAGTCACGCGGCGGGATCTGGTCGCCACAGTCGCGCGAGCCGTCGAAACCGCGTACGATGATCGCGAGTTCACACATCAGTTGCTGTGTGGCTGAATTGCACCTTGACGGTTCCGCGCAGCGCGCGTTAGAAGGTCAGGTCGCCTCGCCTCACATTGCTGCCGTATCATTTGGAATTCTACGATGACGTTTGTGACGTTGAAGATCCTTGAAGGAATCGAAAAGGGGAAAGAATTCAGTCGGCTGACCCTTCCCATTACGATCGGCCGCGAATCGGACAGCGACGTACAACTCAACGATGACAGGATCAGTCGTGCACACGTCAAACTGCAGGATCATTCTGGTCGGGTGATTCTGACTGATCTCGGCAGTACCAATGGAACTCGCGTGAACGGGCACCCAGTCCAGATGCGAGTCATGCAACCGGGCGATGTTCTGCTGGTGGGACGTTGTTCTTTGTTATTCACGCAGCCAGTCAGCGATGAACCGCTGACGAGTTTGAATCAGCCATCGAAGACCGTCGAAGTTCCGCCGGATTTCGACGAAAATATGGACGTCGAGTACGGCGAGCCGACTATCGGCGTGGAACCTGGTGAGCTGAATCCGAATGGTCGTCCTCCCATTCCGGAAAATCTGACGGCGCTGCAGCGCGTGCAACTCTGTGACATGTTGACGCACCTGCAATATCGCCTCGGAATGGTCATCAAGGGTTCGGTTGAGGACCTGCATGCCACCTCACGGATGATTCGATGTGACTGGGACACCTGGGACATGCTGACGTCGCTTCAGTTCGAATTGTCGCAGGACATTCGCACGATCTGTAATCCCGACGAATGACGTTGTACTGCTCCAAATGCCTTCGCGAAGGTACCTTCGGGGACTGCCTTCGCAATGCCACCGTCCAGCCTGCCTCCGTGCGTGGCACGACCTGCCTGCATTTTCCGTATCATCGCTACAACCGCTGAACTCAGCGGAACTCTCGTCAGACTCTCACCTTCACCAGTCAGATTCTGCTTGCACTTCAACGACGTGAACTAGTTTTCCGTTGGAACCCGAGTGGTGTTCACGTGGGTATTTCCGCAGGTATCTCTACGAGGATGCCAAATGAGCGGAGGGCCGCGAGGATTTTATTCAGCCTCGTGATTGGTGAGTGTTCGCGATGATTGACCCCACGAAAATCTGGTCCCTGACGCAATTGCCGTCGCTACCAACAGTAGCGCAGGGATTGTTGAAACTGGCGGCCAATCCCGAAACCGAATTGCGGCAGGTTGTCCAACTGGTCAAAGCGGACCCGGCAATCTCGGCTAAAATCGTCAAAGCCGCGAACTCAACCTTCTTTGGTGTTCGATCTGAAGTCAAAGGGACCGAGCGCGCTGTTTCGCTGCTTGGCCCCAGTGTTTCGAATTCACTGGCTCTCAGCTTTGGTTTGACGGCCAGTGCCGCTCCGTCATCGGCCATGTCTGTTCATTACGTAAACTGCTGGCGGCATTCGATCATTCAAGCGACAGCCGCAACCGTTATTGCTGAACGAATTGCGCCCAATAGCGTCGACGATTTTTCGCTGTGCGGCCTGCTGCTGGATGTCGGTCGCCTGGCTCTGATGTCGGTCTTCGAAGATGACTATCGGCCTGTTCTGGAAGCGATGCAGCGAGGGCACCTTTCGCTGCCACAGGTCGAACAGGAATGGCTGGGAATTCATCATGCCGAAGTCGGCGCACGGCTGATGGAGCAGTGGAAGCTGCCAACGGCCGTGATCGATGCGATTCAGTGGCACCACGCACCTCTGGGTCGTCTGGAAGAAATGCGGCAACATATCGATTTCCCAATTCTGTCAGCGATGGCCGTCGCAGCCTGTGCCGGAGATGTCCTGGCAGGGACAGGGAACGACGCTGCCCGTGAACGGCTGGATCGGCTGGCTCGATCATTGCTCTACTGGAAGACCGAAGAAACTGCGGAATTCCTGCACCAGACCGAACTCAGTTGGCAGCAGCACGCACCTTTATTGCAGATCGACGACTCTGAAACGCCCGCAAACCTGATGATGCAGGCGAATGAGCAGTTGGTTCGATTAACGCTGCGCGCTCATGTCGCGTGCACTCAAGCCACGTTGCGACAGCAACTGGCTGAGCAGGAACGTCGTGACCTTGAGTTTCAAAACAAACAACTTCAAAAACAGGCACTGCACGACCCGCTGACCAAGGTCTACAACCGCCAGTTCTTTGACGAAATGCTCGATACTGAAGCCAAGCGATGCACGCGATGTGCCTCGCCGATCGGCCTGATCTTCGCTGACGTCGATCACTTCAAGCAGATCAACGATACGTACGGTCACCAGTTTGGTGACGTTGTGCTGCAGCAGATGGTGAAGGTGTTTGCGATCTCCATTCGGAACTCAGACGTCCTGGCCCGATATGGTGGCGAGGAATTTGTGATCCTTGTGAACCAGCCAACAGAACGCGGTCTGGAACGGCTTGCCGAGAAGATCCGCAAGCGGGTTGAAGATGAATCGTTCCTGTTTGGTGACATGCGCGTCCCTGTGACTGTCAGTCTGGGAGCCGCGATTGCGGTGCCCGGACGTTCGGATCGAGATCTGCCACACCGCCTGATCGCCGCAGCAGACGCCAGTCTGTACGATGCAAAACGGGGTGGTCGCAATCGGTGCTGCAATCGATCGCTGGTTGATGAGTCCGAACGAGAATTGTCGCAGCAGGTCCTGCAACATCGATTCAGTCGCTGGCTCGTCTCAAAGCGATTGCTGGATATTCCTTCGGTCTCACGAGCGCTTCTCGAATGCTCGAACGAAATTGCGAGGATTGGTGACTTGGCCATCCAGTGTCATTATTTGGACGAAGATCAGGTCAGTCATATCCTGAGTCTGCAAGAGAAGACAGGCGAACGATTCGGAGTTGCAGCTGTTCGACTCGGCTGGATTACTGAACCTCAACTGGTCCATCTGCTGTCATTGCAGCAAGAGAATCCCAAGCAATTGACGGCTGCAGTGATTCGACTCGGATTGCTCGCACCGGCACGTGCCGCAGCGGCGCTTGAGGAATATCTGCTCACCAAGCTTCCTGATGGCCATCGGTACCTCGAAACCGAAATGGTGCTGGCGTAGAGAGCTTTCAGCAATCAGCCAGAAATTGAGGCTGCGCGTCGAGAGATTCAGATCTAACGCAGATCGCTCGATAACGTGGAACTCTCGATAAAAAAGCGAAAATCTTTCAGCATCTTCGCATTTCTGACCTACGCTTGTGGTGTGTCCGACGGATCAGGAGGGTCGCAATCGGATGTTCGACGACCGTCTCTTCACCCCACGAGACTTCTGATCATGAACAAGTTCTACGTATTGCATTCTGCTGAAGAACTGCGTCAGCGCGTTCATCTGACGCTCTCTCTCGATCCCCACGTCGGCAATCGTCAGGTCAACTTTGAGTTGATCAATCGCGATGTTTTGCTGACGGGAACGGTGCGAAGCTATTACCAAAAGCAAATGGCCCAGGAATCCCTCCGACGCGTCGAAGGGATTGACCGGGTTGTCAATCAACTGGAAGTCGTTCGCGACTGACCGCAGCCACTCGCGATGAGGTAACCAAGTGAAATCCTGACGGACTTTCGCGAATCGTTACCCGTTCGCTCCAACCTGTGGGGCGTCTTCGAACTGAGCGAAATAAAGGAGTTCGACCATCAGGTCGATCGTCAGTAGATCCCTGAATGACTTGAGCGAGATCCCCGCTAATCGCGTCTGCCAGTCGATCGACGGAAATTCTCTCTGCAACCGCTGTCGAGACGAATCAGCGAGTTGTCCTTGTTCATCGAATTGCCAGACATCGCCCGCCGTCAGTCGTGGGAAGGGGGAACGGATTCCGTACCGCCGTTCACAGCGAAAGCCGAAGTCGAGCATATCGATCGATTCGCCCCCCAGGTCATGGAAAAAGCGAGCATTCAATTCCACTTCTTCGGGCTCGATTCCCAGGCAATCGGCCAGATCTTCGCGGACGCCAGCATGGATTTGATCACGATTGAACTTCATCGACATTAGCGAACTCCTTTTCTGCGAGAGGCTGCTGCCCCTTTGGATGCAACCTTTGAAGTAGATCCCTTTGCACCACCAACAAGCTCAGCCAAATCGCTGGCTGGATGGTCGACAAACCGGGCATAAACTGCAGTCACCATCGGATGAGCATGGCCAAGCTGTTTCTGGACAAATAGCAGGTTGCCGCCTGTTCGTTTGTAAGCCAGAAAACCGTATGTGTGCCGCAATAACTGAACGCTGGCTCGTTCTGCCAAACCCGCTTCGGTCAGGATCCGCACTACGCGACGATACAGCGCGGTCCTGTCGTAGCCTTTGCCTCGCTCATTCAAGATCAGAGGCTGCTGCAGGTCATTTGGATCGGCTCCTGCTGGCAAGCATTGCGGGCGAATCGTACTCACGTAGTGCTGGATCAGCTCGCTCGTCCCCTTGGAGACATAAACCGTTCGATCCTCTTTCGCAGTGCCGACGACTTTCAGCGATGATTCGCCGTGACCGACAATCGTGTCGACCACGCGCAGGTGGCATATTTCGGAATTGCGGAGACCGGAATGGAGCAGAAGTTCCACAATCAATCGATCGACATACCGGGAAGTCTGCCGGGATTCATCGATGTCTTTTTCCTGCTGAAGCAGTTGGTGCTGCAGCGTCGCGACTTCATCCTCACTGAGAAACATCTGCTCAGTGATTTCCCAGGGAACAGTTAGCGTAGGCTTTTTCTTCATGTGCATCTCCGATCAGTAATGTTGCAATCAAATTAACGCAACATAACTGATCTGTCAAGAAGCGATCTGAAGATAGTTCCCGGGACCGGGTCGCCGTGGCCAGTTTCGCGTGAGGCATGACACGTTGGCATGTCTAACTCAGGCCAGAGACATTCACCTGACCGTGAGATGAACTTCCTCACAGTTGGTGGCATGTTGAATGCCAGTTTTGTCAGACTCGGTCATTCCGAGTATTCGCCGCGGCCTTCGAAGCCTTGAACGTCGCAGGTGTTGTCACAGTGGTCGATGTTGTCGCGGAATTCGGTTCCGCTGGCAGATCCCTGGTGGCCTTTGACACCCTTCACGCAGTATGTCTGGTTCATCGACCCGATCGCAGATCCTACGTCTTCCAGTTCGTTATTCACGTTGAGTGCAACTTCCGACAGACCCACGATCATTCCGAGAACTGCGATCGTTGAGACGAGCACGAGTTCCGCAGAGATGATGAAGCCGGCTTCGTCGTGAATCAGGGTGTTGATGAGCTTGGTCATGGTGTCAGGGCCTTTCTGAGGTCTTGGTTTGACTGGCGAGTGATTTCATCTGCTTGCAATCGCTGCGTGTTTCGCAGGATGAACAAGATGTAAAGCAGATTGAATGCCAGTCAGGTCTTCAGCGGTCAGAAACTTGCTCTCCGCATCGCACGAGACGGCGCAATCTATTTCTGTGAAAATAGTTGCGATATTATTTCTGCAGAATAGAAATCTGTGGGCACGTCAATTAGCAACCAGGCGTTTGATGATTTGTGGAAACATGCGACGTAAACCTAACTCCGCAGAATTTCCGTAACCCGTTCCATTGAAAGTTGTTAGCCCTGACTCATCGGCCGCGTTGCCAACGATGCGAAACTCATTCATCACCAACTTCGAACCGTGGATGAGCAAGCAGGGGGTTTGCGTAGTTTTTGCTGATTAAGTTGAGTCTGTTCGAAATTCCGTTCATTCCGCCGGAATCGCTGTTACCGCCGGAATCTCTGTCACAGCCCGCAGAACCCTGACACCTCGAACAATCGTTGCGACGATGACAGTTATCGTGAGTGAACAGAGTCCATGTGTCGAAGGCGCGGCCCGCGCGGGCCGACTCGCGTGGTGAGGTTTCGGCGGAATCGCCGCCAGCGCCGCGATCGATCACTGGTGGAATGGGACAAGGTTCAGGCCTGTCCAATGGGGAGAAATCGTGATGAATCTGCGAGGCAGTGACCGTTTGCGAATGCTGTTGTTGGGTGCCGCAGCCGCCGGTGTTTTTGGTCAGCAATCTGGGTATGCCGCTGGTCCAACGCCAGCCGTGCCTGCTGCCAAGAAGCCCTTCTTTCACCTTGGCAAACCTGCGTCGCCACCGCCGCAATTACTCCCCATGACCGAAGCTGATGCAACCATTCAGCCGGTGGCCCGAACGGAAAATGCACCGGCATCTGGTTCTGGTGAGAAAAAGTCTGAAGTGATGCGACAGCTCGAACTTTTGTACCAGCAAGATGGGCGCGAAATGCCCGAGCTGAATACCGACATCAAGCCGACTCCTGTGCCGGGACCTAACGGAGCAGCACCAGCGACCGGTTCGAAACAGCCTGCAGCAGCTCCTGCTCCAGCAGCCGGCGGCATCCGAACCCAGCAGCCAGCGGCGGGACAGAATGTACGAGCACCTCAGCCAGCACCCAATCCTGCTCAAGCAGCGGCTCCAAACTCCCCAGCCACTCCAGCGGCCCCTCCTGCCAAGTCCAAGAATCCCGTCGTGGCATTCTTCAAGAAGTTGGCTCCGGGGAACAAAGATCCGAAGCCGACAGCAGCACCAGCCCAGTATCGACCAGACGTTGCACCCGTTCCACCAGGGATTGTTCAGCAAACGGCACCACCACTGAACCGTGTTGCGACCGTCAGCGCGGAACCTGGATTGCCACTGCTGGACAGCCAGCCCCGAATTCCAGCGTTTGGTCCGCCAACGACTGATGCGCTCCCCGCACCGTTGGCAACCTTGGAGATTCCGCCAGCTCCAGATGGAGATTTGCCAGCACAAGCGGCCGAAGCGAGTCTGTTGCCACCATTGCTGGTGGAACCGATGCCAGCAGGCGAACTGGCGAGTCTTCCCTCACCGGACTCCGGAACTCCAGCCGAGCCAACAAGTCCGTTCTCGGAAATGTCGGAAGCCGAAGCCGATAAGAAGGGCGAGAATCCCTTCACCGGGCTGACTCTTGACGAGGATTCTGGCAAGGCATCACCAAAGAATGTCGAACCTGCGAAGGAAGCGGTCCCTTCGAGTCCACCCGAGGAAGATCCATTTGCAGACGAACTCAAGAAAATGGGGATCGTCCCTCAGGCGGCTGAAAAGGCTGAGCTAGCCCAGGGAACGGAACCTGCCAAGGCCACCGAGCCCGCTAACAAGCTTGCTCCTCCCAGCGATACACCCACCTTCGATGGAATCGAAGATCAGGGGACCCGGGAGAAAATGAAGAAAATCCACGAACGAGGCAGCATGAAGGGACTGAAGGGATTCTGTCCGGTCTCGCTGCGTGACCAGCGAGAGCTGAAGGATGCCAAGCCGGAATTCCACTCCACGTTCCGTGGGCAGAAGTTCCACTTTGCAGATGCCGAGTCAAAATTGAAGTTCGACGAAGAACCCGCTCGGTTCGCTCCAGCCGCTTACGGTGCAGACGTGGTCGCCTTGACTCGCGACAAGGATGTCGTGGAAGGGTCACTCGACTTCGCCGCATGGTTTAAAGGACGACTCTATCTGTTCGGAACCCAGGAATCGCACGACACGTTCGTTGCCAATCCTGCCGCGTATGCCACTCCTGTGGGTATCGAATGATCCTCGAGTGATGTGTTTCGGAACTTAATTAATGCGATGGCCCGGACGGCTCAATGTCGTCCGGGCCATTGTCATTTTCGCGACTCACTTTAATCGAACCTGATTGGTCGACCTTTAACTGTGGAACCCAAGCTTGTGAAGCAGGATCGCACGTCCTGCAAACCAGAGCTTTTTCCACTTGGGAAGTGACACGCGGCGCGAGAACACGTCATAGTTGCGACGCTCGATTTCGCGCAGCAGCCCACCATAAATGTCGAGCATCGCTCGCAGAATCGGCTGCCCATCAGCATGCAGGCAGGGAAACAATTCCTCTGCACGTTCGTAGTACGTCTTCGTCCGCTGGACTTCGAATTCCATCAGGGATCGAAACCGATCGTCCTGAACATTGGGCCACGGTTCGCTGTCGGGATACCCAAACCGGACAAAGTCTTCACGGGGAAGATAAGTCCGGCCAAGCGACGCGTCTTCTCCCAGATCGCGCAGGATGTTGGTGAGCTGCAGAGCGAGTCCACAGTCAATGGCGATCGACTTGGCGCGTTGATCATGGAAGCCCCAGATGTGAATGCAACAGAGGCCGACAGCACCTGCCACCCGGTAGCAGTATTGTTCCAGGTCAGCGAAAGTTGCGATCACCATCGGATGCAAATCCATCTCGACTCCGTCAATCACGGCCAGCAGATACTCCTGCGGGATGTGAAACCGGGCGACAACATCGGCCACTGCTGGAAGAGCAGGGTGGTCATCGAGTGTTGCCATTTCCGCAGTCCCGGGGATCTTCTTACCGGCATTCGTCTCGGACAGACTGAGTGCCGCGAGAACGGATTGACGCCACGCTTTGAGCTGTGTGCGGCGGAGTTCGAGCGAAATTGTCGGATCGTCACCCAGGTCGTCCGTGACTCGATTGAAGGCGTACAGGGCATTCATCGCCCAGCGTTTTTCTGTGGGTAGCGTCAAAAACGAGAATCGAAAGTTATGCGCGGTCCTTCCCGTCAATTGCGTGCAGTATTCATAGGATTCTTCAAGGGACAGCATTGGGGAGATTTCGGCTGGGCAAACGCGTCGATCAATGGAATGAACACTTTCGGGCGAACCATCGGTCCGCCGGGCTATTCTGTCTAACTTGTGCGGGAATGGAAACTGACGGACATGAGATCGTCCGAAAGTCGTGCCCTCATCCCATTACTGGTTTCGCCAGTATTCCTGAGTCCGTCACCTGGCGACCAGCTATCTGAGCAGTCGGATGCGTTCAGTGTCCGGCAGTCGCAGATGCATTTCGTAATTTCCGATGCGCAGTCTGCCTGGTTTCGAGGGAAGGTGAACCAGAAACGGCTTTCCCAGCAGGAGTGAACGATGGACGGGAGCCTCATCCCAGCGGCGGCTGTCGTGTGAGACGGGGCTGTTGTCGCCCATGACAAAGTATTCGTCATCTTTCAGGACATACGGACGATTGATTCCATGCCGGCCGCGTGAGGTTGTGTAGTAAACATCCCGATAGATTTTCAACTGGTCAACTCGCAGGTCGAGGCCGCGGGCTCCCAACCGGATCGGATGGCGCGGAACAGGTGTTCCATCCGGAATTGTGATTGGCCACGAGGGAAGTGCGGGCTTGCCGTTGATCGCGAGGACAACCTGTTGATCGATCAAAGCCATCTCGACGGTCGCCATCCCCTTGTCGATCGACTTGGGCCATTCCCCTGTCGCCACGGCAGCTTCGCTGTCACCAACCAGCAGCCGAACCTCGCGACGACTCGCATCCAGAACGCACGTGTAATTCTGATGTCCATCGGACATTTGCAGAGCAAATTCACCAGATCCACTTTGAAAATGGACGCGACACGAAACCATGATATCCCGGACAGGATTGGGGATTGTCCCACCTTCAGCCGGGTTGTAGCCATAGTCGTCTGTGAGAGGGGCGACATGCGAGGATTCAAAAAGCTGGCGCATGGTCGCACGAAATCTCTCGTCGTCTGTCAGACTTTCGATTTTCTTGAGCGAGGATTCCGCCATCGCGCCTGTGAAACTGAGCGTCTTGGCGAGGGGAGCGTAGACAAGTCCAATTTGAGGAACTTCTGACGGCTCCACTTCCATCGGCCACTCATCAAGTGTAACAGAGGATTCGTGGACACCTCCCGTGCGAACCCAGTGGCGGTATTCAATCCAGCGGAACGGTTCCTGATCGGGACGTCGTTCATGCCCCTGATGCAGCACAAATCCATTATCATCAACCTGCCAGCCTGCAGGATGGCGAGTCTCACGCATATCCACGGCATCATCGTTTACGGGTTGCCAATGCGGTCGAAAACTGGCATCACGTTCTGGACGGTGATCGTGATCATGCACCAGTATCCGCATTGCCCGTTGCTGGTCATAATCCTTGCGAACGAGTTGACCGTCAATATAGACATCGCCGTCGTTGATCTGCAGTTGCTCACCCGGAAGACCGACAACACGCTTCACGTAGGCTTCGATGGCCTTGGCAGGATTACGAAAGACAACAATTTCCCATCGCCGGGGCTTGTAATAGAGATAGGCCTGCTTGTTGACGAGCAACTGATCACCGTGGTTCCGGGGAACATCACTCAGGTCAATTCCTGTCTGACCGCAATTAGGGCAAACCGCGCGAGACCGTGATCGTTGCAACTCTTCTGCCTCGCCTGGCTCATCCGTGTCATAGGCAACTCCGAACGCGAACAGATGTTTGCATGTGGGGCATTCGACCCGCTTGTGAAAGCCAAGCAGACAGGGGGCCATTGAGCCGGTCGAAATCATGTAGCCTTCGGCTGCAAATGTTCGAAACAGCAAAACCGCGATAAACAGCGAAATGAATGATTCGCTCAACGAACGAAAAATACCTCGCTGATCGGGATCGAACTGCGGTTCGTCCACCATCGGTCTGGATTCGTTTTGTGAGCCTGAAATCGAACTCATGTCACCCGCCATGGTGCTGATACCGCCAGCATGAGCATCCCTGCGGGTTGCTGTGCGCCATTCCCCCTCGGTAACTAACCGACCCTGAAGACTGGACCCGAGATTCTAGCGAAACCGTCGCGCAGCGGGGAATACCATCCCCCGCGCGAAGACAGGTATCCGCAGAAATTGATGTAAGTCGTTTGGTGGAAACGCACGAGTGAATTGGAAGATGAGACGGGATTACCCTGCGGACGCTCTTGGCTTTGAGAATCACTGTCCCCGTGGTTCGATTGTTTTGGGTTTCGAAAGCGGTACGAACTCCTCAGGGCCGAATCCATCGCAATGCATTGGTGCCCCGCCGGTCCGAAGTTTGCTGGCAGTCTTCTTGATTTCTACGATCCAACGATCTCGGTCCTTGCTGCTCCAGTTATTGCCATCTTCTTCCGCCAGTTCTGCTAATCGCTGAATAGCCCAGTCGCATGCATCCTCCTGCAACTCCCTGCAACTCCGCCAATGACTTTCGAGGTCGTTCGTCCAACCTTTTTGAGTAGCGTCGCATTTCTAGCAAATTCCGGTTCGCGGAATATCACGTACACCTCACGATTTTTCGCAGGGTGGCCCCGGTTGCCCGTCCTCGGGCTACCGGGGTGGCGCAGCCAGAGGAAGTTTTCATCAGGTTACCCACTGGATCGGCACTCCGACGGATTGATTCCACTCGTACCATCGTGCAGAACTCCATTTCCAATCTGTCGCAG
>CAIWEX010000482.1 GCA_903911795.1 uncultured Schlesneria sp. | reverse complement strand
TCCTCGGCAAAGGCCATGATCGGAATATTCAGCCCGAGGATCCCGTGGAGGAACTGGTTTGTATCGAGGTGAGTCTGGTCGAACTCGATGCGGTATTCAGGGCGTCCTTCAATCGATTCCACTTTCAAGACACCCGTCAACTGCCGTAGCGGTTCGGTCCAGTCGGATTCCCCTGCAACCGTCAATCGATAGGCAGGATGTTCATCACTGGTGAGCAACAATCCGTGCATCGAACCGCTGTATTTCACTTTGCCGCGATCGATGATTGTTACCGCATCGCAAAGCTCGGCCAGTTCACTCAGGATGTGTGAACTGATAAAAATTGTCTTCCCCATTGACCGCAGTGCCTTCAGGATTTCCATCAGTTCAATACGGGCACGAGGATCGAGACCCGATGCGGGTTCGTCCAGTAACAGCAGATCAGGATCGTTGACCAGTACGCGAGCCAGGCTGGTGCGCTGCTGCATCCCGCGTGACAGGCCGCTGATCAGATCGTTTTTACGTCCATCCATGTCTGTCAGTGCCAGGACTTCATCGATGACGCGGGTCCGCTGATCGAAGGACAATCCATAAGCAGCCGCGAAGAAATCGAGATACTCGTAGACCGTCATTTGTCGGTACGTGCTGAAGTGATCGGGCATGAATCCGATTTTGCGGCGGACCATTTTCTGATCTTCTACCACGTCATGGCCGAATACTTTGACGACCCCAAACTGCGGTCGCAGCAGAGTGCAGATAATCTTCAGCGAGGTCGTCTTCCCTGCCCCGTTGGGACCCACAAATCCGTGCAATGATTTGGGCATGACCTGGAAGCTGACGTGATCGAGTGCTCGTCGTCCTTTGAAGGAATGGACCACATCATCGACTTCAATCACCGGTCGTGTCGTTCCTGAGGAATTCGTGCCAATACTCATCTGGAGGTTCCCAATTTCGGGCAAAGGAATTGCGATTGAGTCGATGTGATAAAAACGAGGCGGAAATCCGTTTGCCGTGACTTACTGGTCTGGCAGCGGTATGTCCAGGCAGTAAAGGATCCGGCCGTTCTGAGCTCCGAGGCGATTGTTTTGAACGTTTAATTCGGGCGGCATCTTGCTGTAGATAAAGACTCGAGCGATATCATCGGGCAGGCGAATCTGTTCGACATCGGAATTGCGAGTGACATTCAGGCTGCGTCCCAACAGCGGCGTCAGCATCAAGGAAGACCGCTCTTCTGGCTTCGGTCCCTGACTGTTGTACATGTACGAATTATTATTGTTTGCCCAACCCTGCATAGAGTCGACTCGCAGCATCGATTTGACATCACCGGTGTCAGTCGCGAGTTTCAGTTTTTCGTTCTGCCAGATCAGCGAGTAAAACCGGCCGCGGAACATGAGGTACATGGAATGTGTCGCGGCGGGGTCGATCCCGTCAATATTCAGCAAGAGTTCCTTAATTCGACTGTCGCTGACGTCTACTTTATCGAAGGTGATCTTCGGACTTCCCGTCGGCAGTTTCATGCGGAGTGCGAATTCACGATTGGAAAATGGGGGGATGTCGACCATGAAGCCACCATCAATCCCGCTGTTGATGATCCCGTTGACCTGTTCAGTATCGCTGGTCGTTGAATAAAGGGTGCCGAACCCATCATGCTTCAGCATGTAATCCGCGCCGCTCGTCACAAATACGTTTGACCATTGCGACACATCCAGTCCGCCGCCCGGCAGTCCTCGAGCAATCGCTACCGAATGGACTGCAGTCGACTCACCGTACCCGCGTTGTCCGACGATCGAAAACAGCACGCTGAACAATACGACTGTGCCAAGCAGTGCCGCATAGACAACGCGAAAATCTGACCAGCGTTTCCCCAGCAGATAGCAACCGGGGAAAATCATCGCGATATAGACCCAGAACATGAAATGCAGCAGCAGCCAGTTGTGATCTGGCTTTGTCATTTCCTTCAATTGAGTCAGAAAGGAATTGGACGGGAACGGGTCCGTCCCTTCGCTGTAGTTGTAATTCTGCTGATTCTGCTGAGGCGGTGCATCGATGGTGTCGATCACATCTTCGGCCGTTTCGCCTTGAGAAAGGATATTCCTGGGTAGACCCGCGAAGACGCGGCGCGCGTCGACTTCCTGAAACTTGTTTCTCTCCATCGGCATCTTCAGGACTCGACCGGTCCCCACGCGAAGTTCGTCCAGAGGCGAATTTAACGCCGACAAGGGAGTGGCAAATTCGGGATACTTCCCCGTCGGTCCACGAAACAGCAAAACGGTACCGCCGAGATGGACCCAGTCGAGAAAGGCATCCTTCTGAGTCGGAATCCATGACCTTGGTTCGCGGTCCAGGGCGACAACCTGCAAGGCATCTGTTGCCGAGACAAACGACGGAAACAGCGAGTCGGGCATCGATTTCAAGATTCCCGTACGACTCGCCACGCCGCTAGGATCGTCCAGTATGATTCTCTGGTACTTTGCGGCGCGAGGTTGCGGTAAATCGAAAGAACTGCCGCGTCCGTAGACCAGTTGCCACGTTTCGTTGGAGACCGATCCCCCCCATCCCCCGTTGACGTACGGGTAGAACTGGACCCATTTGTTGGAAAACGAAGAGATCGTGACTGCTTCGGTGATTTTGGCGTCGACATATCCGCCCCCGCCAAGCCGCTTGTACAGCGTGATATCGCCAGAAAACGTCTGGGGAGTCTGGTTGCTGATCAGGACAGACAAAACGTTAAACCGGTTGGGAGCAACTTTTCCGTTAAAGCCCCAACGGACCTCTTCGACATCGATGGCATTGGCGACTCCGGCCAATCCCTGCCACATCAGCAAGGCCAGAACGAAAATTGAAATAGGGCGAATATTCCGTTGAATGCCGTAAAAGAAGTCGCGAAATTTCGTCGAGAGGAATTTCATTCCTGATTCCATTTCGCACCTGCCGGTCGCTGAATTTGGACTCGGCTGGTGATCCCAACGGGCGAGTTTGAATTCTGGATCATTCATTTTTCGTCCCGGCTATCGTTGCGGTCAGGAGTACCGTGAATACGGAGGTTGCGAACTGAGTTGTGAACCCAGACAGTAGTCTGTGAAGGCATTCCGTCTGAGCAGCGGAAGAGTATGTCGTCAACATTCAGGAAATGGAACTCTCGGACGACAGACTCCGACCTACGCCGACCTACTCTCGCTTCACCGCCGCACGATTGACTGACGTTCAAATCATTGCGACTAATTTGTCATGAACCATGGCAAGGAGGCTTGGTCATGGTGTTGGGAATCATTCGAACTCTTCCGAATTACGCATGAATCCAAACGTCTCTATCCATACACCGTTGCCTGAAATCCCACCGAGCCCAGTGGGGTGCCGAAGCCCTTCGGTCTGGGGGGGCGGATGTGGAACACTCACCTCCGCTGATTTCCACTGATCAGACAGCAAGAAACGGCTTTGACGGCATACGGTTTCGACGCTTACTGGGGCTCGCTTCCTCGTGTTCGGGATCAGCGTGAATTAGCGGAGATCAGTGTTCCAAAATTCTTCACGCAAAGACACAAAGACGCGAAGGGTAGAAAAGGGAAGCGGTTGGATGTCTCTCACAGAGTCACGGAGACACAGAGAGAGATAAGAACGAGTTCGGCTCCTCAGTTCGCTTCGCTGCGGCATTTTGACTCTGTGGCTCTGCGCCTCTGTGAGAACCCGCTTTGCAAGGCTTGTTGGTCCGTCTTAGGACTCAAGCGACTTCGTTCGCTTCTTGCTTTTCATTCCAGCAGTCTTCTTTTTCTTGTGCGGCGTGGTCTGCCAGAATGGTTTCGTCAGATACGCCAACCGAACCGATC
>CAIWEX010000481.1 GCA_903911795.1 uncultured Schlesneria sp. | reverse complement strand
GGACATCGCATACCAGCCCAGAGCAAGGCTCTGGGTGAGCAAAGAGCGTGATTCCCGCGTTCTGAAGGAACGCTGCATCGCTCTGGCTGGCGAATATGTGCACGATCAACCCCGATTCGGCGTTCCTTCAGAACGCGAACGATTCATCGTTTCTGTTCCCGGGGTTGCACCCCGGGCTGGTATGCGATGCCCCTTTGGGGCACGCGTGGCACGGAACCGGACGCTAACCGGCATGTTGATTTAATCGGGATCGAAAACTGCTTTCGTAAGTCCTTATTCGTCGTCGTTGGGACACCCTTCGCGCGATTAAATCAACAGGCCGTAGCGCGTTCCGGCTGATGACGTGATTTTTTATACGGTATTCGACAATAGGTTTGGGCTGAAGGATTGCGAAGGAATCCCCGAGTATCCAATGGCTCTAGGCCAATTCAGGAATATGATCACCATACGAGATCTGGATCGGGCGTCCCGCCTGATCAACGTACGTCTGACGGTAATCGATCCCCAGATGCTGGAAGATCATCGAGCGGAAATTCTGCGGCGTCAGTTCACGCTGGATCGGATGCTCACCCTTGGAATTGGTCGCACCGATCACCTGTCCCATCCGTTTTCCACCGCCCGACACCAGGATCGACATGGCGTGTGGCCAATGGTCGCGGCCCCAGTTGATCTTGCCGTCGCGGCTGCCCTTCTGCTCATTACCGCGCGGCGTCCGTCCAAATTCTCCCGAGACAATCACCATCACATCTTCGTTCAGTCCGCGTTGATAGATATCCTCAATCAACGCAGTGACGGCTTGATCGAGACCAGGCAAGCGTTCTCGCATCGCAGTGGGGAGGTCACCGTTTACGGCGTGATCGTCCCAGTTGTAGATCTCATTACCGCCAGGAACTCCGACGGTGACAAAGCTGACACCCGCTTCCACGAGTCGACGCGCCAGCAATGCCTGCTGAGCCCATCCCTCGCCATAACGAGCTCGCGTTCGCGGATCTTCCAGGGACAGATCAAACGCCGCTCGTGCCCGATCGCCAGCAATGATTTCAAAGGCCTGACGATTGAACGCGTCCAGGGAACTCATAACACCTTTGTCGAGGTCCGAGCGCAGGCGATCAACTTGACCGAGCAAATGCTGGCGATCATCCAACCGACGCCCGTCGACAGTTGCCGTGGCGTTCAGTAATCCCTTTTCGCTGACCGTCGGGGGACGGTACATGTTGCTCCAGTAACCGGTCGCCGTCGTCGGGACATAGCTGTAATGAGTCGCTCCCATGCCGCACGCAACAGGGACGCCGCCTCGGCACTGACCGAAAGCACGACTGACAACCGCCCCGATTTCCGGATGAACCGACTCGTTACGTGACTCATCCCAGTTGGGATAACCGCTCATCATGACGGGAATCCCGTCGTTGTGACCTGCGTAGTTATGTGAGCAGGATCGGATCAGCGAGAATTTGTCCGCGATCTTCGCGTGCATTGGCAGCAGTTCGCAGATATCGATCCCGGGAACATTCGTCTTGATCGGCGAGAATGGCCCGCGGACTTCACGAACCGCATTCGGCTTCAGATCGTAAGTTTCCAGGTGCGATGGCCCACCATTCTGCCAGAGCAGGATTACCGACTTGCGTGAAGGACTGGTTCGGTACTCCGACGTTTCCGCCGCATTTGTCTGCAGCCGAAACAGATCTGCCATCGAAAGGCCACCAACGCCAAGAGCACCGACACGCAGCATGTTTCGCCGCGAGATCCCGTCACAAAGTCGATGCGAATTTGTCAGCAGGTCAAGCACGTTCGCAGTCTCCCAAGGCAGACAAAGCCCGGCACCTTTCAGTGCCGGGCTTGAATCGACTATTTAAGTCCCCAACTGGGTGGCCGGGGTTGGAGCGTCTTCGCGAAGCCCCGGAAGCCAGTTGACGACCGGGGGTATCGTTAGGACAAGATCCCGGTCACGGCATCGGCACTGACCATCTCGCGCGGTTGGTTGAGATGATTGTATACGGTGCGGCGTGGATTCATGCCGACGCTGTGGTAAATCGTTGCGAGCAGTTCGATCGGATGAACGGGATTCTCGACAGGAGCCGAAGCCGTCTGATCCGACTTACCCCACACGAGCCCGCGTTTCACTCCGGCGCCTGCGATCAGGCCGGTATAGCAGTATGGCCAGTGATCGCGACCATCATCGCTGTTTCCGTTGCCCGAGGTACTGACCCCTCGTTTTGGACTGCGTCCAAACTCACCAACGGCCAGGACCAGCGTGTCCTTGAGCAGGCCACGATCGTCGAGGTCCGAGATCAAACCGGACAGGCCAGCATCCAGCATTGGGCCGGACTGGTTTTTCATACGTCCCGACAATCCGACGTGAACGTCGAACGAGTGATTGTCGCTGTTGGCAACTTTCGGCCAGTTGACCTGGACCACGCGAGTCCCCGCTTCGATCAGACGTCGAGCGAGCAGGCAGCTTTGGCCGAATGTGTTGTTGCCGTACTTTTCTCGCATCTCTTTCGACTCGGCCCCCAGATTAAAGGCTTCGCGAGCCTTGCCTGACAGAACCAGCGAAAGAGCCTTGCCGTAGTACTCGTCCAGAGCGTACTTGCCGACTGCCTTGTCGAGATCGTTCAGACCGGCATTGACGGTCTCGCGGAGTTGAGCCCGTCGAGCCATGCGATCCTGAGGAACTTCGGCCCGCAGTTGCAGGTCGTCAACCTTGATCCGGTCCATCTTGGTCATATCCATGTCGTCGCCGACAGGATACAGGGTGTACGGATCAAAGGCCCGTCCCATGAACCCGGCGGTTCCCCCCTTGCCGATCACACCACTCTCCTGCAGCGGGCGTGGCATCATGACGTAAGGAAGCATGGGAACTTCAGGCGGCTTGGCCTTGATCACATGGCAGCCCCAGTTCGGGAAGTCCTTGGGACTTGGTGGTTCCAGCTGACCGGAAGGACTGACCTTGTCGGCGGTGTAACCCGTCATCATTTGATAGATGGCAGCGGTGTGATTAAACAGACCATTCGGTGTATAGCTGACGGCTCGCAAGAGCGTCGTCTTGTCGATCACCTGAGCCAGCTTGGGGAGCAGTTCGCTGAACTGAACGCCAGGGAGCTTGGTGTCGATGGGCTTGAACACACTGCGGACGTTATCAGGAACATCTGGCTTGGGATCCCACAGGTCCAGATGACTGGGGCCCCCCTGGAGATACACGAGGATCACATGCTTGGCTTTGCCAAACCCTGCTCCACCGTAGCGATCATCTTCGGCGGCATGCAATTTTTCATTGCGAAGAAGATTGGGCAGAGAAAGACCGGCGAGTGCCGCGCCACCCACTTGCAGCAATGCTCGACGACTGAACCCGTCGCACGTGTCTTTACCATATTGGCCAGGGATCACCAGCATCGATCAGTCTCCAAAGGATGGACCACGGAGTTGTGCAGAGACACTGTGAGGGTACCCACAACCGGAATCGGTCAGGATCCAACGCACCGTTCTCTGACATAAACATCGGCTACCGCCGATCAGTTCCATCGAAATATACCGATCTCCAATCACCATTGTCAATCAAAAGGTTTTGACAGCCAGAACTTGCGAGTAACTGCAAGATGTTTCCATAATGTGGGTTACGTCATTTTCCATGGAATCATTGGCTTTCATCTGAAAAAAGAGGCAAAGTGACTAAAATTCTGCATTGATCCGTCACAGGCAGCACGAATCAGGGGCAGAGGACGTGAAAGAATGCCATCCGACTTGCAATCTGTCCCGCTCGGAAAGATACTTCGCCTCCACAAAAAACGGGGGGAATCTCCGTCGACAGGTCGGAAGGCGACAAAACAGCAGGACAGTCCATGACTTGCTGCAAGTTTTCCGTAATCATCGGAGCAATCCTGCAAAATGCAGGCTTCGAGTGCGTAGCTCAGTCGGTAGAGCAACGGACTTTTAATAGGCTCCGCTGTTCCCGCAAATCATCACGATTCGCCGTAAATCGTAGGGTTTTCGTGAGTTTCCCTACACCGCAAATTGCTCCAAACTCCACCCTTTTCCGGGTTCCGCAGGTGTAGCCTACACCTCGTTTGAGTCCATCCTTTGTTACGGTCTTCAATCGAAATCAGCGACCAACTGACGCGCCAATGAGTTTAGATCAGGAAATACAGAATCTCTGAAATCGTTCAACTGAATCGCGTTTCCGTCCGTGGGATTGTTGCGTGTTTTGCATGTTTTCGCGGAATGGTGGTAGAAATGTGGTAGTACCAGCCACGCTGCCGGGTGATTCGGAACT
>CAIWEX010000480.1 GCA_903911795.1 uncultured Schlesneria sp. | reverse complement strand
GGCGCAGGGACGCAAAGGTACGGAAGCGAGCAATTCCTCTGCGACTTGGCGTCTCTGCGTTAAGTTCCTCTTCAAAAACGGCGAGTTGCTCAGGTGCTTTTATTGCGGCTTTTCGGCATTCTTCATTGGCGGTTTGGGCGAGATGGTCAAGTCAAGCAACTGGTTACCTTGGTCGGTCAGCACCCACACCTGATACACACCCGACTCCGCGTCTGACCCGTAGAACACTTCGTGGTCATAGCGGCTGTTTTCACGGCGAATTCCGTTCCGTTGCATCAACTGGGCCACTTCCAGATCAAGGGTCTTCCGGTCTCTTGGGCATTTGAACTGCACACGCTGAATAATCAGCCGCTTGCCCTCGACAGTCTGATCGTAATAGGCCGGATCTTTCGGTTCGAAAAGTTTCACGGAATCGAGCAGTACCTTTGAAAACGGCATGCTGAACAGGTCGGCATTCGTACTCGACTTGTGCCAGCCTCCATCGCCGCCGTAGCGAAACCTGCACTTACCACAGATTAATGCTGTCTTGGGAGAGTCCTTTCCCACGATACAGCCGCCCAGAACGTACTTCAGATCCGCCAAGTCGCGCTGGAGTTGTTCGTCGTAGGAGACCTTCCCATAGAGAATCGGAACGTCCTTAAGCTCACGATGCCCATCAGGGCATTCAGTCGGCCGATCACTTGCGACATCTGGTTGCTTACGATCATCGGCCTGGCAAAGAAAAGATGCCGCAACGAACGCGGCCACACAGACCAAATAGAGTTGACTTCTCATTTCGATCACTCCCGCGAACTACTTCGAGAAAGTGCTCTTCTCGTCACAGTAGATTACTCGCCAGTTCCGCCAGTTCGCTTCGTTCGCCCTTTTCCAGAGTCACGTGTGCGTAGAGTGGTTGTCCAACCATTCGATTGATCAGGTAGCTGAGGCCATTTGAAAGTGAATCGAGGTAAGGATGATCAATCTGCTGGATATCACCGGTGAAGATGATCTTCGTTCCTTCCCCGGCTCGCGTAATGATCGTCTTGATTTCGTGGGGCGTCAGATTCTGTGCTTCATCCACGATAAAGAAGACACGTTGCAGGCTGCGCCCACGGATGTAGGCCAGCGGGGTCACTTCGAGTTGATTTGCCGTCAGCAGATCCTGCATTCGTGGTGCGCCGGTCATCTCGGCCAGCGGATGTCGCATCACCGCCATGTTGTCATACAGTGGCTGCATGTACGGATCGAGTTTCGCGCCAATGTCACCCGGCAGAAAGCCGAGATCACGATTACTGAGCGGGACGGCGGGGCGAGCCAGCAGGATCTGGCGAAAGCGTGGCTTACATTCCATCGCCGCAGCCAAAGCCAGCAATGTCTTTCCTGACCCTGCTTTTCCAGTCAACGTGACCAGTTTCAGGTTGTCGTTCAGAAGTGCTCGCATGGCAAACGATTGTTCCGCGTTGCGAGGAGTGATCCCGGCGGCTGAAAGCTTGTCGATTCGGACGAATTCGCGTCCCTGCGGGCAATAGGTCGCCAGGACCGATTTGCTACCGTTACGCAGGATAAAGTTCTCGTTGGCGACCGGTTGACTGACACAATCCAGTTCCGCTGCCGGAACATGGCCACCATCGACATAGAACCGGCTGACGGTTTCAGACGGAAGATCGCTGATGAGCCGTTTTCCGGTGTACAGCTTATCAAAGCTTTCGACTTTGTCGGTGATGTAGTCCTGGGCCGTCAGTCCGAACGACTTCGCTTTCATGCGAAGATTGGTGTCTTTGGAAACCAGTACGACCGGACGAGGCGTTTCCTGGCTTTGCAACGTCAATGCGACGTTCAGAATGCGGTGATCAGGGCAGTCGGCGAGGAAGGCTTGTTCGAGTCGCTGATTGAAATCCGCTTGCAGCACAACCCTGATTGAGCCGAGCCCCTGACCTAAGGATGCTCCTACAGAAGAGAGGACGTCACCGGTCAGTTCATCCATGCGCCGCAGAAATGCGCGGGCCTGGAAGTTGATATCCTCGTTTCCCTTTTTGAATCGATCCAGTTCTTCAAGAACTGTGATCGGGACTGCGACATCGTTTTCTTCGAAGTTTCGCAGGCAGTTGGCATCGTGCAGGATTACGTTCGTGTCGAGCACGAACAACTTGGAAGGCGTGCGCGGGGCATCCAACGTCATTTCATCCTCCGTGACGAGCGACGGAAACCGAAAAGCACCGGTTCAACCGGTGCGTGTGACGGTACCCAGAATGCGGACAGAAAGTCAACGGGGCAATCTGCCAGAACCGCGCAAACTTCGGATACTCACTAATTCTTCACGGAAGTAAGGACTGATCAGTTGGACCGTTTTTGTTCCAGACCAGCCCAGGTGACCCCTGAATCTGGATACTCGATGTTGTTACGGAACCAATACATCATTCGATTGTTTCGGATGTAAAGGTGCCACACAAAGACCAGATCAAACAGGATCGCCGCCAGTCGCCAGAACATCAGAAACGCGATCGTCCCGATGACGAACGGCCAGACTGGTGTCGCAGTTGTTTCCTGTGTTGCATCTGCTGCCACTGTTGGGTCGTGTGCTGTGAGTGCCAGTACGATTCCAGTGACAACCAGAAACGACATCGCCGGGGCAATCAGTGGCCACAGTCCTGCGGAATGTCCTTCGCGAGTCTCCCACACGCTCCACACCATTGCCGCGACGAAAGAGAACAGGATGACTGTCACTCCAGCGGTTTGTGTTCTGACCGTTGGGGCATCGCGCCACATGATGCCCCCCATCACAACGATCAGGATCAAGATGGCCGCGTAACAGACCATTTTGACTGCCTGACGCCAACCACGCGTCTGCGCAAAAATGGCATTCAGACCTACCCATAACGACATGCCAATCATCAGAAACTTGGCACCCATCGCCCTGATCTCATCCAGGGTTTCAGACTTCGAAAGCGATGTTGGGATCAACTCTGGCACAGGCATTGTCTGTGGCGTGGAGTCGATCGGGATCAAGTGATTGCTCAACCATGTAATTGTCGAAGATGGCAGAAAAAATGCGAAGAACGACGCAAAGATGAAAAAGACACCGATGGAAAACGTAATCGAAAGAACCTTCTCGCGGACGATCCGCGGGATCCGCGCGAGGACTGTAGTACCAGCCAGGAGCGCTGCGATCGCGACGACTTCCTGAGTGAACTGCCATGGATCAGGTGTCAGTTTCTGAACGGCCCAGATGCCCGCATCGAGAAAGTAGACGCCAGCGAGAAGTACGAGAAACGCGAGAACGTATGGAACAGAAATGCTCCATCGACGACTCCAGGGGCGACACGCTGGGACGGGTATCGATTTCTCGGC
Source organism: uncultured Schlesneria sp. (assembly GCA_903911795.1). Lineage (GTDB taxonomy): Bacteria > Planctomycetota > Planctomycetia > Planctomycetales > Planctomycetaceae > Schlesneria. The sequence continues at coordinate 10,471 of CAIWEX010000480.1, read as the reverse complement.
AGTGGCCTTGATGCCTGACACAGTCCCCAGAAAATGATCGAACAAATCGTTGTCAGTCCAATAGTCGAGATGAGCCTGACCCGGCCAGGGGTATCTTGAGAAAATACATTCGAAGTTGTTCTGACTGCCATCGCAGAACTGGAATTTGTCTGACCATCGTCCGTTGGCTCGGTCTTCTCGCATCCATGCTCGCATCGAGTCGAGTTCAAATCCGATGGGATCGCCATAGTCGGCGTAGTTCCACCAGATGATCGGCGAATGCCCCTTCTCTTGCCCGGGTGCGGGACCATTTTCGAATCGTTTCCAAAGGTCAGGCCAAAGTATCAGATGCTTATCGATGGGCGATCCAATCGTCATCCAGCCGCGAACATGATTCATCCAAACCGGTCGCTTCTCAGATGACATCGCTTCCAGCAGGCCCAGCAGGGTGACAACTGTACCCTCACTATGTGTGATCAGGTAGATCTCGTCTCCTTCCCGCAGTTGTGCGGTCTGGAAGACTCCCTGCATTGTCTCGTGAAAGCGGGCCAGAATCTGCGAGCGGATGTCCGCGAACTCCGCCACAAATTGGACGTCCCCGAGATATTCCCCGACGATCTTGTCCGTCTCGAACGTTGGCAATTGAAGTTGAGGGGCAAATCTCGTCAGCCATCCAATCAACTGCAGGCCTTCGCCCATCTCGCCAATAACGGTGCGAATTAATTCGAAGTCGGGATCAGAGGTCGCGGTCTTCTTGACCAGATTCGCCGCATCTTTCAGCGACTTGACCTTGTCCACCAGTGTCTGTGACCACGGCACAGCAGGTTCCAGTCGAAACCCCTGTTGTTCCGGTTGTCGACAGAGATCGGCCCAATGGATTTCGGAAAAGCCAAGCCCCGTATCCTGATGCCAATACACGGCCGTGGAGGTTGTCGGTGACTGCGTTGAGGCGGCACCGCCCGACGAGAAATTGCCCAGCGAAATATGAGGCCCGTAATCCTTTCCCCTGTTCGTCGACGTCGAGGCTGCTCTGAGGACCTGCTTCACCACATGCTGAGCAGTATCGAACTGCTTTTGATCGCCAATCCCATGTGCAGCGACAAACAATTTCCGGACCACATTCTTTCTCCGTTCACTGGCTATTCGGAATTGGGGTCAACAGGCTGAAAGATCAATCCATTTGCTTATTTCACCGTAAACTGCACCACAGATGATTTTCCCGAGGCAGCAACGGCGCGTAATTCGTGGGTTCCGGGCGGCACCACCAACCGATCCGCTTCGTGACTCGACAGGACTCTGCCATTGTGAAACCAGGTGACCTTTTCCTGAGTGATGACCACAGGATGAATCACGGTAGAACCATTCAGCGCGATAAACGATGCTTCGTTGCGAGGCGAACGAATCACCAGCCCCTCGGTCACTTCACGAGGACGTGGCAGTGGACGGTCTACGTTCCAGTTTTCATACGACGGCGAAGACGATTGAACTCGCAGACCACTCGAACTGAATAGCTGACTCAACAGGGGTTCCGCAGCGTCGCGTCCGACGAATTCACGATGTCCCGCACCGTGGAAGTGTCCGACCCACACGCCGATGGCGAATCGTCCGTTATGCCCGATCGCCCATGCGTCTCGCCGACCGGAACTTGTTCCCGTTTTCCAGGCGAACCACGCACGTTCGTTCTCTGGAATTGATTCCCATCCACGGGGACAGCGGTGTTCTGTTGAGAGAATACTCGTGATGGCCCTACAGACATTGGCATCGAGGACTTTGACTAATCGTCGATCGCGAATGGACGACGTGTGATCGGTAAACAACTGCGGTTCGCCATACAGTCCCTCACTCGCCAGCGTTGCATACGCATTGGTAAGCGAGAGCAACGTGACTTCCAGGCCTCCAGTCGCGACCGCAAGCCCCCCGCGAGATTCCGCGTCTGCAGGAAGGTCGAGTCCGATCGATTCCAGCATGCCGAGGCAGCGTGGCAGTCCCAACCCTTCCGTGATAGTGATGGCCGGAACATTTAATGATTGTCGCAGTGCATCTGCGGCAGAAATCGAACCGCGATAGGTTCGATCAAAATTCTCGGGTGACCATCCTGCTCGTTCGATCGGAATATCGTCGACCATCGACTTTGGCGACAATCGCCTGGATTCGAATGCAGCAGCGTACAGGAATGGTTTGAGTGTTGAGCCTGGGCTACGACGCGCAAGTACGCCGTTCACCTGACCATCGCGCGGATCCTGTTCGTTCGCAGAACCGACGAGCGCCAGAATCTCGCGCGATGTGACGTCTAGCACGACCACGGAAATATCGGTCTCGGCCGGCAGACTTTCGACATGCGTTTGGACCAAGGATTCGACCTCGCGCTGAAGTTCCAGGTCGATTGTCGTTTGTCCTCCGGTCGGTCGTTGAGTAAGTGCCATCCATGCCGCGTGCGACGCTCTGGGGGGCTTCAATGCCCGCGATTGAACTGCCAGTGGCTCATTCAATGCATCGTCAAGCTGATCTGATGTGATCTGGCCGAGAATCCACATCCGTCGCAAGACCGTTTCACGACGATTCAGGGCTGCTTCCGGGTGACGATCAGGAGCATAACGATTGGGGGACTGAGGCAGGCCAGCCAGCAATGCGGATTCGGCCAGCGAGAGCTGCGCCGCACTCTTTCCGAAGTATGCTTGCGATGCCGCTTCAACACCGCGCAGATTTCCTCCACACGGAATCAGATTCAGATATTCAATGAGGATCTGTGACTTTGTACGGTGCTGTTCTAACTGGAGAGCGCGCAGGCCTTCCATCAGCTTGGCGTTCCAGGTCCGTGGGCGTTCATCGATCATCTTGCAGAGCTGCATGGTAATCGTGCTGGCCCCGGAGATTTTGCGACCAGCCCATAGATTCTGTCCGGCAGCGCGAACAACGGCGAACAGATCGACGCCGCGGTGTGATTCAAACCGCTCATCCTCAACCGCAATGACAGCCTTGAGCAGCCAGGGTGAGATCTGTTCCAGAGACACCGGATGTCGCCGCTGATCGTCTGCGGCAACGCGTTCCAGCATCAGCCGTCCCGAACGATCCGAGACCTGAACCCCGACGGGCTGCGGTGCCAACTTCTCCCAGGGAAATGGAAACAGCTGCCAGCAAACAGCCAGCGCCAAGATCGGCAGGGCTGAGGTCAGGGCGGAAATGAAAACGAACGCCCGCCAATGACGAACCCACAGGCGCACGATCTGATCGCGCACGCGGCGAGCCAGCAACGCTGGGAAAAGTCGAGAACGATCCATCATTCTTCGACCCGATAGTGGCAGTAATGGCAGTTCCCCATCCGTAGGGAATTCAACGGCAACTTCCGACCGTTTCGATCAGACAGTTGCCGAATGTTGCCAATGTCTTTTGCGAATCATCGATCCGCTGTCGTCCAAATACCTGAGCAACGGCCCTTGTTACTTGGACATGTTTTTTTACTTGGACAACGTCTTTTCGTGATCCAGCTTCTTCTGCATGACTTCAGCCTGAGCACGGAAGTGCTTGGCGTGCCACAGGAAGGTGTTTTGCTTCGGCTTGCTACCAGCCAGACCGGCCAGCCGCTCGTACTTCTTTGACAAGTCCAGCTTGACCTGAATCTTCTTTTCAACAGTCTTCGACATGTTTCCAACTCAAATTCGAATCAGCGATCAACTGCTTCTTAACGGCAGAACCACTGATTCCAGGACAGAACACTCCCCATCCCACCGTGGGTGGAAGCCCAGATTGTAACGAAAGTCAGTGTCTGCAACATCCCAGACTGTGGAATTCTGTCAGCCTGATGGTGGAACGTAGGGGTGCCGCCAGAATTTTTAGACCCAGGTTCGTTCGTCGGGGGTCTCCCTTTTTTCTTTCTTTCCTGCGCTGAAAATCAGGCGTTCGATTGCAAACGGCTATCTTCACGCAGGGGCGATGAAGGCTACTTTCCGGAATCCGACCGATCGGCACTGGTCTCCCGACTCCGCCGCTACGGACGGACATAGGTCCTATTGCCACAATAAGTTGCGGTACCCGGGTCGAACAATCAGCCTTCAATGAATCGTGGCTCGCGCACAGGATGTTAAATCGAAGGCGTGCCGTAACAGCATGCAACACAAAGGCTTACTGTGCAGCGACACCTTCTGTGTAGCAACCATTTTTACCATAAGGATTTACATCGACGATTTCTGTTCGTTGCGTTCACTTGCCGTCTTTTTGAGTCTGCTCGACGTTGCCTGTTCCCGCTGTTTCAAGTTCCGGCGCCACCTTTAACAGTGTTTCTGGCATTTCGATCCCGGCGACGTCTTTCAGCACCTGCATCATGGGTGGGAGTGACCGTGACATGTTTTGCAGGAAATTTGCAGTGCTGCTGGTCCCATTCGCACCGCCCCCTTCCCAGACGACGATCTTGTCGAACTTGATGTTCGAGATCGCCCGTGCTGAGGCTTCGGTCAGCTTGTCCAGATGTTCCAGCATCATCAATTGAAACGCGGGTTGAGCCCCACCGCAGGCATCGATGATGCGCTGAAGACCTTCGCCCTTTTTGGCCAGGATCTCGTACTGCCCACGGGCCTCTGCTTCAAGCTTGGCGTAGATCGCACTCGCTTCCCCTTCCGCTTCGATCTTCTGGCGTTCGGCACTCGCTTCGGCTTCAACAAGGATCCGTGCCTTTTGAGCCTTGGCGACGGCTTCGAATTCCGCACGTTTTTCGGCTTCAACACGTTCTGCGTCGGCGAGCGCCGCTTTGGCCATCGCACGGTTCTGAGCTTCCAGAACTGCCGCTTCGGCTTCGCGTTTCCTGGTTTCCGAAATCTGATAGGCTTCGGCGTTTTTGACGCCCAGTTCGGCCTTGGATGCTGCGATCTTGGCTTGAGCCAGATTTTCCCCTTCAATCGCAGCCGCGTTCGCTTCGGCCGTCTTGATACGCATTTCGCGCTCGGCCGATTTCACTTGCGATTCACGCTCGAAGACGGCCGTTTGTTCGCCGATTTGACGTTCTTTGTCCATCTCTGCCAGTCGGATCGCCTGATCACGGGCCGCCGTGCGAATCCCGATTTCTCGTTCCTTTTCCAGTTCTGAAAGGCGAATGGCCTGTTCACGTTCCGCACCGCGAACCCCGATGTCCCGTTCCTTGGTCGCATTGCTGATCTGAATCAGCTTGTCGCGATTGGCTTCCGCAACACGCGTCTCACCCATGCGTTCTTGATCGGCGACATCCCCGCGTGCCTGTTGAATGGCCTGGGATGCGGCCTTCTGCCCAATGGCATCAATGTACCCCGACTCGTCAGTAATATCGGTGATATTTACGTTGATCAGCACCAGGCCGATCTTCTTCAATTCGGGTTCGAGTGAATTCTGAACATGCGACAGGAACGTATCCCGGTCCTTATTGATATCCTCGATCCTCATCGAGGCGATCACTTGCCGCATCTGGCCGAAGATGATTTCCTGAGCCTGCTTTTCGACATCGGCACGCTTTAAGCCCAGCAGGCGGATCGCCGCATTGTTCATCACTTCCGGCGTTGTTCCGATGGCCACGGTGAAGACGCTCGGAACGTTGACGCGAATGTTTTCGGCGGACAGAGCACCCCGCAGCGGGATTTCGATCTGGATCGGTTCGAGACTCAGATAGTCATAATCCTGGATCAACGGGATGACGAACTTTGCCCCGCCGTGATGACAGCGAACGGCACTCCCCTTGGATGACATCCCGTAGATGACCAGCACACGGTTACTGGGGCACCGCTTGAACCGTCGCGCCAGCAGCATCAGGAAGCTAAAGACCATGACCGCCGCCAGCACCAGCGTTGTGCCACTCCAGAAACTGGGGCTTTTCAACATTTCTTCGATGGGATCTGCGGCAAGAATCGGGATCATGAGTGCACCTTTACTGAAGCCGGCACTTCCACAGCGAGAGGTGGCAGCGCGGCGAGAATTGAAAGAATACGAAATGTGAAATCAGAAAGTGAAAGCCAGAATCACGAGGCGACAGGATGAACGGCGGAAGCGACTTCGACCGAATCGGGGCCGACAACCTTTGTGACGACGACCGTGCTTCCGGTGGGAAGTTCCGCCTGATCCGTCCAGGCAGTTAACTCTACCGTTCGATTTTGCAGGTTGAGCAGGATCTTGCCCGCTCCCTGATGTGAACCAGGGACTCTCAGGTAAACATTTCCGGTCATACCGACCGCACGATCGATACGAACGGTTCCGTCGGCATTCAGGCGTCTCATTCCGCGCATCATCACATGGACGGCGTACATCGCGGCGAATCCAACGGCGGCACCGATCACGAGTGACGCCCCGTCATCAAAACCCCGAGTCAACGCGGACATTCCCGCCAAACCGAAGAACGTGATCCCAGCGATAACCGTGCGTAACGTAATGATCCCGAAGAACCAGGTCGAGCTATGCTGGTGCCCGCCGTGGGCATCATGCGACGCGACATCCAGATGACCAAGATCATGGTCAAGATCCGCACCATCAGTGTTTCCGGCATCGGCAGTCTCCCCATCCAGATCGTGGTCCGCCCCAACCCCGACCAAGCCCATCAGGGTCTGACAGATCAGCAGCGTTCCGCCAAACAGAGCACAGGAAATAAAGAACGTCGCCACGGTTGCTCCTTCACGCCTGGAAGGGAATTCGTCTTCGGTGTGAGAATTCTAACGTACGCCAGCGATTTCGGATCAACATGTTTGGTGAAAATCTCTGTTCAGAACTGGCAAGTACATTCGTGAAGTGGAGTTAGAACAGCATCCGCGATGGCTGATTCACGTTCCTTCGGCTAGAATGTGCGGTTCCGCGCCACGCGATCTTTTAGATCACATGGAACGCATCTGAAGATTGACGGGTTGGCTGAGGATCAGGACAGCATGGTGGATCGAGCATTACGCGTTGGGTTGGTTGGTGCTGGCGAAAATACGCGACGCCGGCATATTCCGGGATTGCGCGCGGTCGCTGGCGTCGAAATCGTCGGGGTCGCCAATCGAACGGCAGAATCGACGGATCGAGTCGCTCGGGAATTTGGAATCGAGGTTCGTTATCCCGATTGGATGTCGCTGGTGGCTGATAAGTCCCTGGACGCAGTTGTCATCGGGACCTGGCCGAATCTGCACTGCGAAGTCACTTGTGCTGCACTTGCGGCGGGAAAGCATGTCTTGTGTGAAGCACGCATGGCTCGTGATCTTGCAGACGCGAGAACGATGGCGGCTGCAGCAGAGGCTCATCCGAATCAGGTGGCGATGCTGGTTCCCAGTCCATTTGGCCTCGAATGTGATCAGGAAATCAGCGGTCTTTTGTACGGCAACCTGATTGGCGACCTGCGTGAAGTCGTCGTCGTAGGTGCCGACGATCAGTTTCACGACTACTCCAAATTTCTCCATTGGCGACAGGACTCCACGATCAGCGGCATCAATGTCCTGACGCTGGGGATTCTTCACGAAACGGTTTCGCGCTGGGTCCCGCAGCCGACGCGAGTTTTCGCACAAACACAAACATTTGAACCCGTGCGCCCCAATCCGAATGGCCCTGGAAATCTGAAAGTCACCGTCCCCGATAGCGTGCAGATATTGACTCAGTACGCCAACGGAGCTCGAGGGATCTATCACTTCAGTGGGACTACGCTGCTCGGGCCTGGCAAGCAGGTCGTGCTGTACGGAAGCCTCGGAACGATCAAGATTCTGTTCGGGGAACATGATCGACTCTACTATGGTCGCAAAATCGACACGGAACTTCGCGAGATCCAGATCCCGCCGGAAAAACTGGGGGGATGGCGTGTCGAAGCGGAGTTTATCGGAGCGATTCGTGGTGAAGAGCCGGTCAAGCGAAACGATTTTGCAACCGGGTTGAAATATATGGAATTCACAGATGCTGTCATACGCAGTGCTCAATCAGACTCGCCCGTGCCGCTGCCACAGTGATCAATACTGCTTCCCAATTTCGTATCTGGATTCGTGAGGGAATCTCGGCCGATTTGACCAAGCGGTACTGAAATGAAAGAGGACGCGTTGGAAGCCTCGTCCCCACCACCTTCGAAGCGATCCTGGCTGCGGCGGTCGCTGAACCGACTCGAAGTGGATCGAGCTGTCTTCTACGCCATTGCGACACGTGCCTGGCAATTCATCGCAGGACCGATCTCGATCCTGATGATCGTGGCCTTCTTTACCAAAGAATTGCAGGGTTATTTTTACACCTGTGCCCAGTTGATGGGGATGCAATCTCTGGTCGAACTGGGAATGCATGCCGTAATCATCAATGTTTCCAGCCATGAATGGTCACGATTGCGACTGGACGGCGACGGCTTCATTGTTGGTGACGAAGAGGCGTTAAATCGCCTGGCTGGCCTGCATCAATTTGTCGCTCGGTGGTACGGAATCGTCGCCCTCGTTTTTTTCATCGTCTGCGGATTCGGGGGAGCAGCGTTTCTGAATCAACGGCCGTCTGCGGATGTTGCCTGGGCAGCCCCCTGGTTCTGCATGGTCGCATTGAACGGATTGCTGCTGTGGGCATGGGCGTATTCAGCCATGCTGGAAGGCTGCAACCAGATGATCGTCGTCAATCGAGTGCGGCTGCTGCAGTTCATGACAGGCAGTTTTGCAGTATGGGCCAGCATGGCAGCCGGGTTGGGACTGTGGGCAGCCGTCGTTTCGGTCGCGGTCCGACTGGTCTGGGACGTCTGGATGATTGCAATCCGTTATCGTCGATTCTGGCAATCGCTGGCGGGCCGAACCAGCGACGCGATTTCGTGGCGAAACGACATTTGGCCGTTGCAGTGGAAGATGGGCGTGTTTGGAATTGCAGGTTTTCTGGCCTTCAGCCTGTTTACCCCCGTGATGTTCCAGTTCCACGGATCTGTCGTCGCCGGGCAGATGGGGATGACCTGGACGATATTGATCGCACTGGAATCCGCTGCGTATGCGTGGGTCCAGGTCCGAACACCTTTGTTCGGGATGCTGGCTTCACGCCGCCAATGGGATGAAATGGATCGTATCTTCGTCCGCCTTACTGCGATTTCGTGGGGCTTTTACCTGCTGGGGGCGGCGACTGTTTGTACGGGCGTCTGGGTGTTGAACGAACTCCCGTATGAACTGACTCAGCGATTGGCGTCGCGCATGCTGCCACTGGCACCGACGATTGTCTTTGCCGTTGCCTTCCTGGTTCTGCATCTTCCCCGATGTCAGACGATTTACATTCGTGCTCACAAACAAGACCCCTTCTTGCTGGCAGGAATCGTTTCCCATTCACTGATTGCGATCCTGGTGATTGGATTGGGGTATCTTTACGGTCCACTGGGGGCTGGCTGCGGGCTGCTGATTGTCGTTGCTACGGTAAATTTTCCGTGGTGGACCTGGATCTGGCTCCGGTGTCGGCGCGAATGGCATCGAGAACCATGAAACCAGACAACACCAGAAACGCCATCTTGGTGGTATTGTCGTTGCCACGTTGCTGAACAGGGGAGTCATTCTGAAAATCCTGTCCCAACCGCCTGATGCCGAAACGGTCTGGATTTTGGATCGACACCCCTACGGTGAGACAGAACGGCAAGCGTGGCGTGATTTCCGCCATCACCAACTCGCGCAGGCGTCGGAGTGCGTGTTGCTGTCTGCATGCTCGGCCTCGAAATTTTAACTGGGGAATGTCGGCTCGCGTGTTGCGGGGTGGACGTTGGGGCCACTTCTCTGCCTGCTGTCGTTCCGCTTTTCGCTTCAATTTCTATGTTGAGAAGAGTCGCCATGATCTCGGATTTCGTGTGTCGGTGAGCGTCGATGCCGTTCGTCAGGCGTTGAAGGTGACGGGGCCGGCGATGCCCAAACCGGTGGCAACCGAACAGTCGGCTCCCACCAATGCGAAAACCGGCTGGCACGGTTGGCCTGCGGATGCCCCAAAGCCAGCGATCGCGCCGTTCAATGCAGACGAAGCCCGGCAGCATCAAGAGGCGTGGGCCAAGTACCTCAACGTCCCGGTCGAATACACGAACAGCATCGGCATGAAGTTCCGCCTCATTCCGCCGGGTGAGTTCACGATGGGAATGACGAAGGAAAAGGCCGAGGCGGTGGCGGCGCTTTATCCAAACGATGAAAACTGGAAGATGTGGTCCTTGAGTTCAGCGCCGGCTCACAAAGTGCGGTTGACGCAGGCGTATTATCTCGGCACGCAGGGTGGCCCCGGTTGGCTGCTTTGAGCCTACCGAGGTGGCGCAGCCAAAGGAAGTTGTGATTTCAATCGAGTTTGTTAAGAATTCTCTGCATGGCAAACAAGCGGCGAGTTATTGATGACCAGTTGTATGTGCACTTTGTCACATTCTCGGTCTTTCGTCGCCGCAAGCTTTTGAATCACGATCACTCCAAACGGATTCTGCTGGGCTGGCTGAACGATGTGCTCGATCAATACCAGGCTCGTTGCGTCGGGTTTGTGATTATGCCCGAACACGTTCACGCGCTCGTGTGGTTGCCCAAAACTGGTCAACTCAGTTCCTTCATGCACAGCTTGAAACGTC